>JBGTNX010000014.1:0-22233 GCA_041742825.1 Acidimicrobiia bacterium
ACCTGAAGTGATCAACGTCACAGGAGGGAACAGCGCTCACCGACCAGCAACACGATCCCAGCCTTACACAAAAAACCAGAACCACCCCCATTAGGAGGGAGAGATCCCTTCGAGCTGGGAGATCGAGTGCCGTTGGTGGGAACGCCCCACCCTCCCCGGCTCCTTCGTCGCCGGTACTCCCTCCGCAAGCGGAGGGAGAGATTCGGTTCGTCGCCGGTCCTCACTTCGTGAGCGGAGGGAGAGATTCGGTTCGTCGCCGGTACTCCCTTCGTGAGCGGAGGAGAGATTCGGTTCGCCGTCGGTACTCACTTCGTGAGCGGTGGGAGAACTCCAACCAGCTAGATATCGCCCAGGTATGCCTCGCGCATTTGGGGGTTGGCCAACAGGGCTTCGGCGGTGTCGTCGAGGACGATGCGGCCGGTTTGGAGGACGTAGCCGCGGTCGGCGATGGACAGGGCCATGTTGGCGTTCTGCTCGACCATGAAGACGGTGGTGCCTGCTTTGTTGATACGGTCGATGATCTCGAAGTTCTGCGCCACCAGTTTCGGGGCGAGACCCATCGATGGTTCGTCCATCAGGAGCACCTTGGGACGGGCCATAAGGGCCCTGCCCATGGCGACCATCTGCTGCTCGCCACCTGAGAGGGTCCCAGCCTTCTGACCGAGACGCTCTTTGACCCGGGGAAACAGCTCGAAGACACGCTGATAGTCGGGTTCGAGGTCTTCGCCATGACGGAGGTACGCCCCGATCTCGAGGTTCTCCCGAACGGACATCCGCTTGAAGAGGCGCCGGTTCTCAGGGACCATCGTGACCCCGTGGGCCACCCGATCGGCGGTGCTCCACTGATTCACATCCTCCCCGTCCAGTTCGACCACACCCGAAGTCGGGATCACATACCCGAGGATTGTCTTCAGTGTCGTTGTCTTGCCTGAGGCGTTGCCACCGAGGAGACACACCATCTCGCCAGCGTAGATCTCGATGTTGGCGTCCTGGAGGATCTGGACCGCCCCGTAATGAGTGTTTACGCCCTTGAAAGCCAGAACCGGGGTGCGATCACTCATCGTCGGCTCCCTGGGGTCGCCCGAGGTAGGCCTCGATGACGTCGTCGTTGGTCGAGATCGTTTCGTAGTCTCCTTCGGCGATCTTCACCCCGTGGTCGAGGACCACCACCCGGTCGGAAACGTCCCGGACCACCTTCATGTCGTGCTCGATGATCACGACTGTTAGCCCGCGCTCGCTGCGGAGCTTCCCGATCAGTTCGGTGAGCTCGATCGTCTCCCGAGGGTTCATCCCGGCGGTCGGCTCGTCGAGGAGGAGGAGTTTGGGCTCGGTGGCCATCGCTCTGGCGATCTCGAGACGGCGGCGATTGGCGTAGGAGAGCACAAAGGCCGGTTGGTCGTGCCGGTATCCGGCGAGGCGGGTCCCGAAGAAGGAGAGGATCTCTTTGGCGTTTTCTTCGATCCGGGCCTCTTCGGCCTTCTGTTTCTTGGTCTGCAGGATCGCACCCCACATTCCCTGATCGGTGCGGCAGTGCTGACCGACCATCACATTCTCTAGGACGGTGAGATTGGGGAACAGCCGCACGTTCTGGAAAGTCCGGGCGATACCGCGTTCGGTGATCTCGTTGGGCAGGTGACCGGCCACATGGTCGCCGTCGAAGACTATCGTCCCGGAGTCGGGGGCGAACATCCCTGAGATCACGTTGAAGAATGAAGTCTTTCCCGCGCCGTTGGGCCCGATCACAGACACGATTTCGCCTTCGTCGATATGGAAGTCGACACCGTCGAGGGCCTGCACACCCCCGAACTGTTTCTGCAGGTCGCGAATATCGAGTAGCGCCATCAGGTGATCGCCTCTTCGGCGTCTTCGTCAACGAAGTCACCCCTCCGGTCGAGCCAGGCGTCCTGTTCGGCCTCGGCCCCGTGCAACTCGCGGGAACGGCGCACGGACGGGAGCAGCCCCTCGGGACGCTTGAGCATCATGAAGACCAGGATGGCGCCGTAGATAAGCAACTTGAATTCGGCGAACTCAGTTAGAAGCCCCTGTGACTTGGGTCCACCGAGGATGCCGATCAGCATCAAGGCACCGAGGGCGACGCCGCGGATGCTTCCCATCCCACCGACAATCACAACCACAAGGATGATGATCGAAACCAGCACGTCGAAGGAGTTGGTGAACACAGTCCCGACTTTGGCCGAGAAGAGAGCTCCGGCGAACGAGGCGATGATGGCGCCGGTGACGAAGGCGACGAGTTTGGCCTTCACGGTGCTGATCCCGATCGCCTCTGCCACATCCTCGTCTTCGCGCATGGCTGCCCATGCCCGTCCGACTCTGGAGTTCTGGGCCCGGTACGAGATGTACGCGGCGATGGCGACGAAGATCATCGTCAGGTAGATGAACAACTCCGGCGACGTGCCGCTTATCGTCAGCGGCCCGACCGTGATTCCAGGTATCCGGGTGATCCCCTGGGCACCACCGAAGTAGGGGGTCAGCCAGTCGGAGAGGAGGAGAAGGCGGACGATCTCACCGAAACCGAGGGTGACGATTGCCAGATAGTCTCCACGCATCCTGATCACGGGGGTGCCGACGAGCACCCCGGCTATGGCGGCGAAAATCATCACTATCGGGAGGGCTAGCCACCAGTTGAGGGCCGGCGCAAACGTGGGGCTCAGCGGGGAGGTGAGCACTGCAGTGCCATAGGCACCGACAGCGAAGAACGCTACGTACCCGAGGTCGAGGAGGCCGGCCTGGCCGACCACTATGTTGAGCCCGAGCCCCATCAGGATGAACAGGGCCACATTGATCAGCAGTTCGTTGACGATCCCACCAACGAGCATCGGGAGGATTATCAGCAGGAGGATTCCGATACCGATGAGTGAGTAGCGAAGCCTCGAGCCTGCTTCGGACGCTTTAGCCATATCGGAGAACTCTGCTCGTCTTCCCGCGTACCTGCCGCCGAGCCACCAGGCCAGCGCGGCGATTATCAACGCCGACCACAGCTGCAAGCCACCACCAGCGGCGTAGATGAAACGGACAATCGCGCGGACGTCGATGATGTCGGTAACAACAAGCTCGAAGAGTGCGAACAGCATGACCCAGCCCAAGGAGCGCAGGACACCGGCACGAACCACTTCGCTTGCTCCGTGGAGGGCCCCGCCCATCGCCCCGACCGCCGTCGACACGGCGATGAGGATCAGCGAACCCAGCCCGAGACCCTGATGGAACGTCATCACATCGACCATCGCATCGTTGATGTTGGGGAAGAACCCCGAGAGATCGAAGGGTGCGGTCACGAGCATGAAGACAACAGTGACCAAACCGGCAATGAGCCCGACCATTGCACCTTTTACCGCACCGCCCGGGACATCGCGCTCTTGCTCTTCGAGCACATTGACTTCGCCTCTAGCGGCCAGGTATCCGAAAACAGCAGGGGGAAGCAGGAGGGCTATGTAGCCGAGGCTGAGTACGGGGTTGATCATCATCCGCCCGTCGAATGAGCGAATCATCCCGATTGCCGCCATGAACGACATGACGAGCCCGGCGACCGGGCCCCATTTGCGGACGTAGCGATCGATGCTCATACCCGGTCCTCAGATCCCAAGCGCTCTCCGAGCAGACCAGTCGGCCGGAAGATGAGCACCAGGACGAGGGCAGCGAAGGCAACCGCGTCTTTCAATTGGCTGACTCCGGGAATGCCCAGACCGCCGAGAACCAGCAGAGGGCCGACGCCTTCGAATAATCCGAGTAACACGCCACCGAGCATCGCCCCGGGCAGGTTGCCTATGCCGCCGAGAACCGCAGCTGTGAACGCCTTGATGCCGGGGAGGAACCCGGTGAGGAAGTCGACGCCCCGGAACAGCAACGCCCACATCAGCCCGGCGACTCCGGCCATGGCGCCACCTACCGCAAAGGTGGTGACGATCGTCTTGTCGACGTCGATTCCCATGAGGCCGGCGATCTCCTTGTCCTCGGCGACTGCCCGCATCGCACTTCCGGTCTTGGTCTTGGTGACGAAGTACCACAGCCCGATCATCGAGACGACGGCCACCGCGATGACAAGGGCCCGGGTGCCTGAGATGGGGAGGGTGATCCCGAAGATGGAGAGGTCGGCGGCCAGTCCGGGTGGGGAAGGGGGGTAGTTGCGGGTAGCCACACCGAAGAGGCCAGCGAACGCGTATTGGACGAAGAAAGAGACACCGATGGACGTAATCAGAGGAATCAGCCGGGGTGCCCCCCGTAGCGGACGGTATGCGACACGTTCGATGACGATTGCAACAAGCGTCGAGGTGATCATCGCCACCAGCAACACGACAACTATCGAGATGAAAGGACTCGAGTCCCAGAAGCCGTTGTTGAACGGCATTGTTGCCGAGATCAGGCCGACCATCGTCCCTGACATGAATACCTCGCCGTGAGCGAAGTTGATGAAGCCGAGGACGCCGTAGACCATCGAGTATCCAAGTGCGATCAGCCCGTACATCGAACCAGTTGTGATCGATGAGATGATCAGATCACGCCATGCCGTCGCTGATGGGCCTTCGCCGGCCGCGAAGTTCTGGAACGAACCGACGACGCCAATCGTGATCGCGATGAGCGCGGCAACCCGGACGAACCACAGGAAGCTGTCGACCCAGTTGAACTTGAATCGGCGGGGCTTAGCTACTTCCGGGGCGAGATCGGTTGACACGTGCGCCGGACAATAAGCGAAAGCCCCGGTTCTGGCGACCCAGAACCGGGGCTTTCTGTAAATACCTACTGTTGAGAGGGTTTAGCTCTCGGGGTAGGTGTAGAGGATGTTTGCCTTGCTGGCCTGGTGGTCGGCGAGGTTGTTGTGCTGGAAGATGGAGATAACGGATGAGCCGCAGTCGCCAAATTCGTCACAGCTGATCTCACCGATCAGCCCGCTGTAACCAGCGACGGCTGTCATAGCTTCGCGCAGCGCCAGGCGGTCGATGTGGAGGACGTCGCCGTCGACTACAGCGACTTCTTCAATTGCTTCGAGCAGCAGTGTGGTTGCGTCGTACGCATGACCCCAGAAGTCCGCTGAAGGTGCTTCACCGAACTCGGACTCATAGTCAGCAAGGAACTGCTCACCACTCAAGTCAGTCGACTCGTTGGTGTTGGTCGCGAACTGAGTGTCAGGACCCGAGAAGTACATGTTTTCCGACTCGGGAAGGTTCATGAAGTTCTCGACGCTGATTCCGTCCGCACCCATCCATGCCACGTCTTCGAGTCCCTCGACATCACCAGCCTGCTGCACGATGAACGTAGCTTCTGCCGGGAAAATAGGCATGAAGATCAGCTCTGGTGCGGCAGCGGCCACTTCGGTCAGGACAGGGACCATGTCGGTCTGTCCCACCGTGACTGCTGTGTGCAGGACGATCGTGCCACCGAGCTCTGTGAAGGCGTTCTCGAACGCCGTCGTCAGACCGTTGGTGTAGGGGTCGCCGTCGTGGATCAACGCGACCTGGGTGAGCTCGAGGTTGTTGTAGACGAAGTTGGCAGCAGCCTGACCCTGGAACAGGTCGTTGTGCGCCGTTCGGTAGTAACCCTCGAAGGAGTTCTCGCCGGCCGTGCCCTCAAGGTCTGAGGTAAGTGCGGGAGAAGTGTTCGAAGCCGAGATCATGACCATCCCTGCCTCTTCGATGAGTGGCATGGCGCCTGTCGCGGCACCGGAACACGAGGTACCGATTACGCCGACAATCGACTCGTCGGAGACAATGGTCTGAGCGGCCTGCTGGCCACCTTCAGCGGAACACAAGTCATCGAGACCGGTGCCCATATCGACGTCGTGACCATGGATCTGCCCGTAGTCAGCAATGGCCATTTCTACGGCCCGCTCGTTGGGGATTCCCAGGAATGCGACTTCGCCGCTGATCGCGTTTAGCGATCGGATCTGGATTGCCTCACCGGCTTCTACGGTGACCGCACCCAGTTCTCCTTCCTCGAACTCAGCTCCACCATCACCACAAGCTGCGGCGACGAGTGAGAAGACTCCGAGAACAGCGAGGAAGCGCAAGCTCCTCTTATTCTTCATATATTTCCTCCGTTAGTTGGTAAGACACGACCTGAGTCGTGCCTTATAGCCAAACAATAGACTCTTGAGCCGCTTCTGGCACTTTCATGACCAGGTTTTCCGCTCCGCGCGGGGGCGATATCGCCCCTTTCTGCCCGCTCTCTCGTCGCGAATCCGGTCGGTGAGGGCGAGAAACGATGTCTGATCGACTCCGGGGCCCAACTGGCCGTCGAGCCAGAGCATCACACCCCCATGGACTAGTGACCAGGCGAACAGCTCGGCGATGTCGACCTATGCCGTTGATGGGGTTGGGGGCGGCCGGCTCGATGGTTCCGATTGGCGCCGGATCGACCGCGTCGCGTAGGGCCGGCGTCGACAGCGATGACGTCGCCCCCGTGCCGGGGTACTGAGCGCAACTCACGAGGGGAATGAACGGCTACCTTGACGTCATGTCCTGTCAGGCAAGCCTGTGAACCGGAGCTCGCAGCCCACCCAACGCCATGCCTGAAGGAGGCATCCAGGTCGAGTTGGGCGGCGACGACGATCGGGGACGGTCATCCTCCGGGCCCGACGGGGGGAAAGCGCTCTGGCTCTTGATTGGCCTGGGACTCGGGTTTGCGCTCTCATTTCTGTTGAGTTCCTCGGTGGGCCAGCTCGCCGTTGGTGAGGGGGGGCCGACAACCACCAGCACACTCGCTCCTGCCGCCGGGACGGGAACAGCGATTCCCGGCTTTCCCGACGGCCTCAACATCCTCGTCTCACCCGGAGAGGGGAGGGCCCTCGAGGTGTTGACCTGGCCGCAACAAGGCGAGCCCTTCTACCGGTCAGTTCCCCTCGGCGATATCGACCTTGCCGGCACGGCTCACTTCGATGCCTCGGGTCAGTTCCTGGCGGCGACGACGTCAACCCCCAACGGGTTCGTTCTCAGGAGCGGTCGCCCCAACACGTTCGGGGTGGTTGCCTCAGGCATAACGAGTTTCGCGTGGCACGATTCCGACTTCGCAGATCTCGCCTGGTCGAAAGTCGAAGATGACGAGTTCCAGATCTGGGTAAGTGAGGACGCAGGTCCGGGTGAGTTGGTGGCACAGATGATCGGGATCGGCGACGTCGTCTCGGCCTTTGGCGACTGGGGGTTTGCGATCGAAGAGCGGACCGGTGGGGCAGGCATCTCTTCTCCATTCCGTACCCATATCCTCGCTCCGAATGGGGAGCTACGGGGGGTGATCGACGGTTGGGTGGTCGCATCGCATGGCAGCGGACTCCTCCTCGTCGAGAACATGGACGAGTTGCGGGTGGTGACAGGGGATGCCCCTGAGGACGGGATCGAGATTCGGGAAACAGAGTTGACTGGCGTCGTGGTCGGTGGAGAGTTCTCGCCATCGGGCGACCGCTTCGCAGTTACCGGCCTCGACGGCGTGAGCGTTGTGAACTTGGAGACGCTCAACGTCACCAATCATTCGATCCGGGCAGGAAGTGACTCGCTGTCCTGGTCGTCGGACGGGCGATTTCTCCTGGTGAGCGCATTCCGCGGGGTAGCTGTCCTCGACACCCGGTCCGGTAGGATCACCTCGATCCTCGACTCGGAGACAACCCGAGCGGTGGCAGCGACACCCATCGGCGGGCCGTAGGATCCCCTAATGGCTTCCTTTCATCTGCTCAGTGCCGGGTACGGCGGCGACCGCGTCGCTTCGACCGTTTCTCTCGTGGTTTCCGGAGACCAGCTCGTCGTCATCGACCCCGGGATGGTTCGCTCCACCGCAGTGATCCTCGACCCGATGCGCTCATTGGGTCACGAACCCGAAGCGGTGACCGACGTCGTCCTCTCCCACCACCACCCCGACCACACCATCAACATCGCCCTCTTCCCCAACGCCCGCGTCCACGACCACTGGGCAATCTACAAAGACGACGTCTGGACGGCACGGCCGGCGGAGGGATTCGAGGTCGCCCCGGACGTGATCCTCTGGGAGACCCCGGGCCATACCGCCCAGGACATCACCACCATCGTGCGCGACGGCGATGAGACAATCGCCTTCACCCATCTCTGGTGGTACGAGACGGCGCCTCTCGACGATCCGCTCGCTACCGACCCCGAAGGGCTGCACCGGGGGAGGGAACGGGTGCTCGACGTGGCGACTCGCATCGTGCCCGGCCACGGCGACCCCTTCGTCCCCGGCCCCGAGACTTCCCGGTAGCCTGAGCGCATGGCAGGTGGCGGACCCATTGAGGAAGTTGCGGCTGACGACTCATACGCCCGGGTCGCCGAAGGCCATGTGCTCGAGGCGGCTGACGATGGGCTGTTTCTGGATCGGACCGTCTTCTATGCGCGCGGCGGCGGTCAGCCCGGAGATGTCGGCACCATTTCGTGGGATGGGGGTTCTGTCGAAGTCGTCGACACCATCCGTCGCGACGGGAAGCCGTTCCATGTGATAGCAGAGGGTGGGGTGCTTCCCGACCCGGGAACCGCGATCGAGGGGGCAATCGATTGGAGCCGGCGCTACCGGACGATGAAAGTGCACACCGCGTTGCACGCCCTGTCCGGGCTTGTCTTCAGGGACTTCGACGCCAAGGTCACCGGCGGGAACATGACCCCGGATGGCGAGGCGCGGATGGACTTCGAACTCGACGGGATCTCGATGGAGTTCGGGCGACAGGTCGAGGAGATGCTCAACGCCGAGCTGACCAAGGGCTACGCGACGGAGATCCTGTATATGGCCCGCCGGGAGGCGTTGAAGGACCCCGACCTGATCCGGACCAAGGTCAATTTGATTCCAGAGTGGGTCGAGGAGATCAGGGTGATCGACATCGTCGGGCTCGACCGCCAAGCCGACGGAGGCACCCATGTTGCATCGACCCTCGAGGTCGGCCACGTCGAAGTCGTCAAGACCGAGTCCAAGGGCAAGGCCAACAAACGGATGCGGATCAAACTCTCCGACCTCGAGTAGCCGGGAAATACAAGAAAGAAGATTCAGATGGATGACGCCATCGTCACCAGAGGCCTCACCAAGAGCTATGGGGACACCCTGGCCCTGGACAATCTCGACCTCGAAGTCAGGTCGGGGGAAGTGTTCGGATTTCTCGGCCCAAACGGGGCAGGGAAGACCACAACGATCAGACTTCTGCTCGACGTACTGCGCCCCGATTCCGGCAGCGCCAGCGTCCTCGGCCGCGATCCACAGACGGAAGGTGTCGAGATGCGCCGCAGGGTGGGGTACCTCCCTGGCGACTTCGCCACTGACGGCCGGCAATCTCCCCGTGAGTTCCTCACCTACCTGGGCAACCTCCGTGGTGGAGTCTCCACCGATCGGGTCGAATCGCTTGCCGAAAGATTCGAACTCGACCTGGACAGCAAGATCGGAAGCCTCTCCAAGGGCAACCGGCAGAAAGTGGGCCTGGTCCAGGCATTCATGCACTCACCTGAGCTGTTGATCCTCGATGAGCCGACCAGCGGGCTCGACCCGATCATGGCCCGGGAGTTCCTGGAGATGGTCGCCGAGGCAAAGGACGCCGGACAGACGGTGTTCATGTCATCACACATCCTCAGCGAAGTCCAGCACGGCGCCGATCGCGCCGGCATCATCCGGAAGGGTCGTCTGATCGCGGTCGACGACGTCGACGAGTTGAGGGCCAGATCGATGAGACACGTCCAGATCGTCTTCGACTCCGATGTAGCCGTCGGAGAGTTCGCCGGTCTCGACTCGGTGGGTGATGTCAGTGTCGATGGCAATGTGATGAGATGCCGCCTGATCGGGGAGGCGGACCAGTTGATCAAGACGGTGGCGCGCCATCGTGTTCTCGACTTCATCTCCGAAGAACCGGACCTCGAGGAGATGTTCTTCCATTACTACACCGGAGACGAAAATGATGTTGCGTGACATCTGGACCAAGACCCTCTGGGACCAGAGGCAGACTCTGCTGGGATGGGCGATCGGTCTCATTGCCGTATCACTGGTGTACGGGGGGTTCTACCCCGTTGTCGCCACACCCGACTACGCCGAACTGATCGAAGGACTGCCGCCTGCGCTAGCCGAAGCCATGGGGTGGGGAGACATGTCGACCCCGCATGGATATCTCGGTGCCACGGTCTTCGGGCTTCTCGGCCCGGTCCTTACCATCATCATGTCAATTGGACTGGGCACCCGGGCGATTGCAGGAAGTGAAGAGGATGGAAGCCTGGAAATGCTGATCGCGCACCCGGTGACCCGGACCAGAGTTGTAGTACAGAAGGCGTTGGCACTGGCGGTGGCAGCGATCATGGCAGGTTCCGTCGTTTCGGGGGCCATCCTGGCAATCAGAGGCCCAATCGAACTAGACATACCAGTCGCCCACATCGCAGCGGCGTCGCTAAACCTCGGCTTGGGGGGTCTGCTGTTCGGCTCGTTGGCGATGCTGGTTGGCGGGATCACGGGGAGGCGAGGACTTTCGATAAGTATCAGTGCCGCGGTCGTCGTCATTGCCTACCTGGCCAATGGACTCGCCCCCCAGGTCGATGCAGTGGCGTGGTTGCAGGATCTGTCGCCGTTCTACTGGGCCAACGGGACCGACACGTTGCGCGATGGGATTGATCCGCTGGACACGCTCCGTCTGGCCGGTGTGGCTGTCGTGCTCATCGCCGGCGCAGCCTTTGCATTCAATCGACGCGACGTCGGGGTCTAGGTCTGAACGAATCAGGGCGAAATCCCCGGGTGGTGCCCGGCTTCGGGTTAGCAAGTAGTAACGATGCTCGACTTTGTTCTCGGTGCCGGCCTTACCGGACTTGCTGTTCGTGGGTGGATCCGTGGTTTTGTCCGCGAGGTTCTCGACCTGGTCGGCCTGGTCCTCGGCATTTGGGTTGCCTTCGCCCTCGGACGCCCGCTCGGCAATTTCCTCAGTGATCAATTCGGCGTGTCCCCCGAAGTGGCCCGGATCGGGTCGGGAATCCTTCTCTTCGTTCTCTTCGGGGTGGCAATGGGCATCGGCGCCCACCTTCTGTCCCAGGTGATGCGGCTCCCCGGGCTCAATTTGGCCAACCGGATCGGCGGCTCGGCCGTGGCCGCCCTCTGGGGTGTTGCCCTGATCCTGGTGATCGTCAACGTCGCCGGTGTCCTCCCGTTGCCTGGAGGTTGGGACGAGCAGGTCGAGGGTTCAGTCGTGGTGCAAGCGATTGCAGGAGAAGACGCAGTCCCGCAACGGGTGTTCGAGGCACTTGGGGACGACGGAATCCTCGCTTCCCTCTCCGCGATGCAAGACCTGTTCGGGTCGGGCCGAGCTGTGCCCCAGGGAAACGAGGCACTGCAGATCCCACCCGCGCCCGTCGACGAGCTGCGACAGGTGCGCAGCGATGTCGACCTCGTAGTGGATCGGGTAAACGAGATACGGGTCGCCAAGTCGGTTGGTGGCCTCCTCACTGCCCAGCCGTTGACGGCGATAGCGGAGAGCCGGGCCGTCACGATGTACACGGCAGGTCGGATCAGCCGCGACACCCCCATTTCTGGCTCGGTCAGTAACGACCTCGCCGCTGCGGGGATCCTCCTCGAGATCGACGGCGAGGCCCTCGCCCTGGCCACGACCACCCGCGCAGGAATCGATGCACTATTTGCCGACCCGGGATCGCTCGCACTTCTCTCCGCGACCCAGTTCGACAGGGTCGGGGTGTCGGTGGTGGCCGGGCCCACTGGTGTGTTACTTGTATTGGTCCTCGGCGGTTGACACCGCTGCTGGTGACACGGTCGGCTCATGGGCACCCGCCCGATTTCTGATGTAGGCGACGAAACCAACACCACCGAGAACAATTCCCGCACCGATCATTTGTAGCGGCGATGGGCTCTCCGAGAAGATGATTGCTCCCCAGACCATCGTCAGTACCGGCTGAAGGAGGATGATGGTGGCAATCTCAACCGCCGGGAGGCGGGGGAGCGCATGGCCGATGAGGAGCCATCCGAAAACCTGAGCGGTGAGAGCGAGTGCCAGAAGCCAGGCGTGCGCGGGGAATGTGACCTGCAGGTCGAGCCCGCCTTCGATTACCAGGCCGAGGATCGCAGCAGTCACCAGCGCACCGACAGTTGCCTCGAGGAGCGGCCCGGCAGGTGGCGCAAAACTCTCGTTCGAGGCCCTGAACCCGAGCAGGAACGCCGAATAGAAGAACGCTGCAAACAGAGCCAGTACCGCCCCGAATACCGGGTTTGCCCCGAATGCGTCATCCTGACCCAGCCCGCTCACCAGAGCCACACCGAAGAGAACCACCGGCACCGTGGCCAGGACGCGGCCGCTCGGCCGCTCTTTGTGGATTATCCACGCCCCGAACGTGACCCAGATGACCTGGGAGTTGGCGATGAGAGTGGCGAGACCAGCCCCGATGAAGTCGATCGCCTCGTGCCAGAGCACGATGTCGACACCCAGCATCAAACCTGCCCCAAAGGCAAGCCATCGCCGCCAGGTTGGCCGATTGTCGCGGTCCCGGCCCACCCAGAAGATGACGAAAAGCACGGGGATTGCGTAGGCAGTGCGGAAAATTGTCCCGGTTATCGGCTCGACGTCGGACAGGGCGAAGTAGATCGCAGAGAACGAAATCGCGACGGCGCCGACCAGCGCAGCAAGAAGGGTGCGGCGCGGGCTTCCAGAAGCTGGATGGGGGGTGGCCATCGGGGCAGGTTAGATGCCGCCCGGCGCACTCCCTATTTGGCGGCCGTTGTCAGCGCCTTCAACTCCTCGAAAGAAGTCTGCAGGGCATCTACGAAACGATCTGAATCGGGGAGGGCGTCGTAGTCGGCATGAACGCCCCAGAGCAGGTTCCCGTCGTATGAGAACAGGGCGACCCCGACACCGTGTTGGGACCAAAGCGGAACCAGGGGATAATTGGCGATCATCCGGGACTCGAGCAGATACATGGGGAATTGCGGTCCCGGGACGTTGGTGACTGTCATGTTGAACGGTCGCATCTTGGGCCCGGCGATGCGGTTGGCCATCGAGAGCAGGGTGGTAGGGGTGCCCGAGCTCACCTCGACCAGGGTTGATGCCCCGAGCGCCTGGTTGGTCTTCTTGAGTTGAAGCGTGCGCTCTTTGATCAACTGGAGTCGCTGTGCGGGATCCGCCTCACCGATAGGTAGCTCGAGTAGCCACATCGCTACTTGATTCCCCAATGCCCCGCGTTGGTTCGACACTCTCGTGGACACCGGGATCATCGCCCGGAAATGAGATTCGGTGACGTCGAAGTCACGGTCTTCGACCAGGAAGCGGCGGACCGCACCTGCAGTTATGGCGACGATGACGTCGTTGAGCGATCCTCCCAGAGTGTTTTTCACCTCTTTGACTTCGGCGAGGGGCATGTTCGTCCAGTCGAACCGCCGGTTGGGCCCGATGTCGGGGTTGAGCGGAGTCCGGTCTGCCGCAGTGAGCCAGCCCGACCGTAGGGAACTGACGGCAGCCGCAGACTTGTCGAGAGCCCGGTCGGAGATGTCTTTGGTGTCTTTGATGGCATCGGAGAAGTTGCCGAGGCGATCGATGAGCTTGCGTGTCGCCCGGGCCGCTTCGGCGACGGAAAGTTGGCTCGGGGTCGGCGCCGGCCGTGGCTCCCATTCCGGGGTGGTCTCGATCGCGGACTCAGGAGTGACATTGAGCAGGATCGTGGTGAGATCGACCCCGGAGAGCCCGTCGATCATGCAATGGTGGATCTTGGCGATGAGAGCGAACCTGTTCTTCTCCAGACCCTCGACCACCCACAACTCCCAGAGGGGTTTGTCCCTGTTCAAAGAGGTCGACATGATCCGTCCGGCAAGCGCCTTGAGCTGCTGTTCGGTTCCGGGACGGGGGAGGGAGGTGTGGCGGACGTGATAGTCGAAGCTGAAGGCTGCATCGTCGACCCACACCGGGCGACGGTCATAGGGCACCCACTCGAGACGCTGGCGGTAGCGGGGGATGTACTGGAGCTTGGAGTCGATGTGTTGTCGAATCCGTTCGATCTCGACACCGCCGCTCTCATTGCTCAACGGCTCGGCGTCGAAGAGCGCGATACCGGCAACATGCATGTGAAGCGACCTGGTTTCCAGCGCCAGGAATGACGCATCCAGGAAGGTGAGCGGCTCGTAGTGGAAGTCGGGCATGTAGCGGTGAAGATACCCGGTTCGCCGGTTTCCGGCTGAGCCGCGCCTCTGAGTCTCAGCCAGTGCTGAGGTTGTCAGGTAGCGCCAGGATCACAATGGGCAGTGTTGAGTGCTCGGCCATATAACTGATGCGATGACCGAAGAAGGGTCGGTTGGTCACCGGTCGATTGGACGTGCCGAGAATCAATAGGTCGATGTCCTGGCTCTCGGCAAAGTCGAGGATTTCTTGTTCTGCGTTCGGTGCGACGCGGATGTGAGTGTCCACCCTCACTTCCAAGCGTCTCCCAAAGTCCCGGGCTTCTCGGAGCATTTCCTCGGCGGTTCGTTTGGCGTCCTCGATGCCCCCTCCCGGGAGATAAACGCCTTCTCCATCTGGCCGGTTGATGACATGGAGTGCAATCGCCCTGCCCTTGGAAACACGGGCGATCGAGTATCCCAATTCTTCCGCAGCACGACTTGAGCGGGTAGCGGTGACCGGAACGAGCACGTTTCTCGGCAGTGAGTCGGGAACAGAATCGCTGTTCGGGAACTGAACGATCGCCGTTCGAATCTTGGTGTCCCGCAGGACTCTTTCGACCACGTTCGAGACGAAGCTCGAAGCGACGTCGTTGCGCGATGCCCCCATCACCACCATGTCATATCCGAGCCTGCTCTCTTCGGTAATGATGCTTGCCGGGTCACTGCCGACACGCTTGACCACTCGCGTTGCGGTCTCGCCCAATGCATCAACCACCGGTTGTGGGTCGGAGGCGGCACCATCGGCACGATGCATCCATCGCCGCGGGCCGCGTTGGCGAGGAACCTCGATCGCAAGCAGCGTTATCTCGGCGTCCTCGAACACTGACGAGATAAGGCGGGCGGCGTAGATGCTGTTTACCCCACCTCTCGTCGGAAAGAGGATCCTCGTCGTCCCGAGGATCTCGGCCGTGTCGAGTAACGATTCTCGTTCGAGACGGTCCGCCTCCTCTGGCTGCGGCTCCCAGCGCCCGACCGCCCACCTCAAGAGCATGGGTGCAGTCAGGGATGTGACGACAGCAGCCAGCACCAGGATTGTGAAGGCAACTTCGTTGATGATCCCGATGTTCAAGCCGACGATGGCAACCACCACACCCATGACACCCAACGCACTGAGGCCTGCACCGAGAGCAAAACTCTCCCGGCCGCTTACTCCGGCGATGCGCCCGCTCAGGATGGTCCCGCCAATGTTGGAAGTGAGCGCCAATACGATCGCAGCGACTGCCCAGAGCGCCGTCTCGAGGTCGGCGAGAACCGTAAGGTCGACCCTCAGGCCGCTGACCGCAAAGAAGACCGGAGCGAAGAAAGCAGCAGTGATCATTTCGAATCTGTCCCGCACCTGGGGCAGCTGGTGACGAACACGTGAGAGGGTAAGCCCAACAACGTAAGCCCCGAGAATGGCCTCCACCTTCAGCGCCTGAGTTATGGAGGCACCGACGAGAGCCGCGACGAGGGCGATTGAGAATCCGGTCACAACATCGGAGCCCCTGGCCAAAACCATCCTGAACAGACGATCGAGCAACCACCTGCCAAATGTGAAGGCCAGCAAGACAAATGCGGCCAGGCCGCCGAATGAAATCGCGATCCTCTCGAGTTGGACGCCTTCCAGTGCTATTCCCGACAGCAGTGCCAGAATCAGCCAGCCGGCGGCGTCTTTGGTCATCGCCGCAGCCAGAGTTACCTGTCCGAAGTTGCGGCGTAGGAAACCGAGATCGGAGAGGATCTTGCCGACAACCGGGAGCGCCGACACCGAGAGCGCAAGGGCAAAGAAGCTCGCAAAGACCCAAATTGGCGGATCCGCGAACCCTGACAGTTCGTCGGAGAGGACCACGCCCAGGGCACCAGTGGTGATCATTGGAGCAATCAACGACCCGGTGGCAACAAGTAGCGCGACTTTTCTGAATCTGGCGATGATGGCCAGATCGGTCTCATACCCCATCACAATGAGGAGGAATATCACCCCGAGCCACGCCAGCCCGAAAGTGGCCGAATTCACGACCGCCTCGTCGACGAATACCCATTCATGTGCTCTGGATGCAACCAATCCGAACAGGGACGGTCCGAGGACGACACCAGCCAGAATTTCCCCGACCACGGCCGGTTGATTCAATCTCTTCATCACTGCGCCGAGGAACCGCGCGACCCCAACGAGCAGAATGATTTGAATCAGGAAGACGAGGACTTGGTGCTCATCGAGTGGGGCGAACTGGCTTGGGGCGTCGACCGCCAATGCTGGAGGGAATGGCATCGACGGCACTCTAGCCTCGAGCGCTTATGGGCCTGGGACACTCGATCAAGGGCGGTCCCGAAGGGTTCACGCGACGGCCACCAAATTGTCTCACCATGCCGCTAGACATGCCCCGGGAACAAACCGAAGCGGACAACCCTCGTGTTCAATTGCTACGGTAAGTGGCCATCGGGTTGGACATCCGGCAGCATTGTCCCGGGGCAGGACGCGGCGACCGGCGACCAGGGAATAGGCACGGCCGAAATGGCTGGACCGGAGAGAGGTATAAAAAGTGACTGGCACATCAACGAGAAACGGGCGTTTCGGCTCGCTATTTTTGGCCCTTGCCATGCTGACCACGACACTCGTGGCTGCACCGGCCACGTCTTCATCAGCGGCGACACCGGATCTGGTCATCTCGGAGTACGTCGAAGGATCGAGCTTCAGCAAGGCGATCGAGATCTACAACGGGACCGGCAGCAGTGTCGACCTGTCTTCTTACACCCTTGAGCTGTACAGCAACGGTTCAGCGACGGTAAGCCAGTCGGTCGTGCTGTCGGGCTCGCTGAATCACGGCGACGTCTTTGTGGTTTCCCATGGCTCGGCCGATCCAGCGATCCTTGCTGTGACCGACCTGGTCTCGAGCACCGTTGCCAATTTCAACGGCGACGACGCGGTGGTGCTCCAGGGCTCCTCCGGCGTGGTCGACTCTTTCGGCCAGGTTGGTGTTGACCCGGGCACGGAATGGCCGGGAGGCGGTCTGGACGACACCCTGGTGCGGATGTCGACTGTCTGTCAGGGCGACACCGACCCTCTGAATGCTTTCGACGCCTCGGTCGAGTGGGAGGTACTCGCGCTCAACACCTTCACCGAGCTTGGTGCTCACAGCGCAGATTGTGACGGAAATGGGAACGCTGCCGTCGTCGCTGTCTGTGACGCTCCGGTGGTAACCGACGAGGGTGTTGCTGCCACCGCATCGTTGTCGGCAAGTGACACCGATGGCGTTGTGGTCGACATCTCCGCTTCCGTCGACCCGGCCCCTGCCTCCGGTTCGATAGTCGTCGAGAACCTGGTTCCCGCAGGAGCTGAAGGCGGGACTGCGACAGCAGATTTGACCGTCGACGCCAGCGTGCCCGTAGGAACCTACACGGTGACTGTCACTGCGACGAACAACGACGCCGAACCGCAGAGCGATACATGCACGCAGACCGTCACTGTGGAAGGTGAGGTCGGGATCACCCTGATCAGTGCGATTCAAGGTCCTGGTGAGACCAGCCCCGTCGCCGGCCAGGTTGTTGCCTTCGAAGGGGTCGTGGTCGGCGATTACGAAGGCCCGACGCCAGCCCTCCGCGGTTTCTACGTTCAGGAGCAAGACGAAGACCACGACGGCGATCCGAACACCTCCGAAGGCATCTTCGTGTTCCACGGTGATGTCGATGGAGTCGATCTCGGTGACGAGGTCCTGGTTCAGGGAACGGTCTCGGAGTTCCAGGGGCAGACCCAGATCGGTTTCCCCGACTCGCTCGAAGTCTTGTCGTCGGGCAATGCCGTCACCGCCGCCGCGGCAACCCTCCCGCTCGCCACTCTCGACGAGCTCGAGCGCTACGAGGGCATGTTGGTCACCTTCTCCCAGACGTTGTATGTGACCGAGTTCTTCCAGTTGGGTCGGTTCGGACAGGTGGTTGTCTCCTCGGGTGACCGGCTTGCACAGCCGACCTCTGTTGTCGAGCCGGGGGCCCCGGCAAACGCGCTGCAGGCGGAGAACAATCTCAACCGGTTGATCATCGACGATGAGGCGAACAGCCAGAATCCCGATCCGATTCACTTCGGTCGGGGCGGGAACGAGCTGACCGCGAGCAACACACTCAGGGGGGGCGACACGGTGACCGGCCCGGTAGGCGTCCTCACCTACACATGGGCCGGCAACAGCGCCTCCGGCAATGCCTACCGCCTCAGGGTGGTCGGAGACCTGAGTGACTCCGGGCTGGTGCCCGGCGGCGTGGTTCCGGTATTCGAGGCTGTCAACGAGAGGCCAGCGACCGCACCGGCGGTCGGCGGCGACGTCAAATTAGTCAGCTTCAACGTGCTCAACTACTTCGTCACCCTCGACGACGGTGGTCTCGACTGTGGTCCGGTGGGCTTCCCCCACGAGTGCCGCGGCGCCAACACCACCGAAGAGCTCGACCGCCAGCGGGAAAAGCTGGTCGCGGCGATCCTCGAGATCGACCCGGCCGTGCTCGGCATCAACGAAGTCGAAAACAGCGCAGGCGTCGAGGCGATGGCCGACATAGTGGACGCCTTGAACGCCGAGGTCGGGGCCGGAACCTATGACTACATCGAAACCGGAACCATCGGTACCGACGCAATCAAGGTTGGATTGATCTACCAAACCGATGAGGTCACTCCCGTCGGCGATTATGCGATCCTCGATTCCTCGGTAGACCCGCGCTTCGACGATTCCCTGCACCGCCCGGCCCTCGCTCAGACCTTCACGGGCTCTGGTGAGACCTTCAATGTGGTGGTCAATCACCTCAAGTCTAAGAGCTGCACCGATGCCACCGGGCTGGACGCGGACCAAGGCGACGGTCAGGCGTGTTTCAACGCAGCGCGGACCAGCGGCGCTGAAGCTCTCGTCGACTGGGTTGCCTCCGACCCGACAGGCTCGGGTGACCCGGACACGATCATCACCGGTGACCTGAACTCCTATGCGATGGAAGATCCGATCGATGTCCTGGTCGCTGCTGGTTATGTCGACCTGGCCCGGCTGTTCGACGGGGCCGACACCTACACGTATGTGTTCGACGGCCAGTGGGGATATCTCGACTACGCGATGGCGTCGCCGAGTCTCGTCAGCAAGGTGACCGGCGCTCTGCCGTACCACATCAACGCCGACGAGCCGAGCGTGCTGGACTACAACACCGACTTCAAGACGCCCAACCATGTGGTAACCCTCTTTGCGCCGGATGAGTTCCGGACGTCCGACCACGACCCTGTGGTGGTCGGGATCGCGGGCAGCGGCGGCGAGTGCGACACCGACCCGCCGGTTGCATCGGCTTCGGCCGATCCGTCGACTTCGGAGGCGACCGGGAACAGAGTCCATGTGACGGTGTCTCTCGATGTCGTCGACGCCTCGCCGTACACGGTCGAACTGGTTTCGGTAACTTCAAGCGATCGGATCCGCCCCAACGAGATCACTGTCCTCGACGACACCAACTTCTTGTTCAGGGCGAAGGCGGGTCGAGGTGGTGCGAGGGTCTACACAATGACCTACGAGGCGACCGACGACTGCGGTAACCAGACCGTGTTCTCGACGACTTTCACGGTCTTGCCGAGGACTTCGTTCCGGCCCAGTTGATCGAGTAGGACTGAGTCAGGAAGGGCCCGGGAATTCCCGGGCCCTTGCCGATGCGATTCTGCCCGTCACCCACACAATCCTGTGTCGGTGAGGAGACGCACACAGATGACCGACCGTTCGACCAATACGACGCTGAAGGACTCCCCGATCTCCTCGACGATGATCCTGAGCCGGTACCCCCGGGTTGTCGGGTCGTCACCGACGAGGTCGTAGAAGACCTCCCTACCTCCGAACTCGCGCTGGGTGATCTGGACCGGATCGAGGCCTTCTGCCTCTGCGATCGTTCCGGCGACCAGGTCGAGCAGGTCATCGGCGGATGCAGCCTCTAAACCTGCGGCCTGAGAGGTGATGTCCTCGGCGCTGCCAACTACTCCTGTTTTCTCCTGGGGAAAGTACCCGGGCTCTCTGCCTTCGATCTCCACCTGTTCCCAGACATCACCGTCCAGATAGCTGGCAGCCGCGCCGAGCGAAAGCAGTCCAGCATCGAGGCGGTCGAACTCCCAGACCCGCCCGAAGAACTCCACGTCATCTGCGGGAAAACTTCCAGCCCAGTTCTGTTCGTCGAATGGGAGGCCGATGATATCGACCGCATCACCGGCCGAGAAGTTGCTCACCTCTTCTCTCAGATCGAGAAACGGGTTGTGCAGAGTGATGGTTGTCGTGTTCACGACAGTCGTAGCGGTGCTCGGCGCCGTTGTCGGAGCGGTGTCTCCGTCGCACGCCACGACGGCGGCGATAAGGAACACCCAGAGCAGGTGACGGCCACGCATCGGGCGCAGCATAACGAAGGCTCACCGCCCGGAACCGCCCCAGTTCGGCACCGAGATTGTCGGCAATCCGTACATGAAGTGCGACAGGATTCCACGCGACAAGGGCCAAACTCGCCAAAAGGTCCACGAGTAGCCGCAGTCTTGAAGAAACTAGAACGGCGCGCCGAAGGCGAGCCGCGCCCTCGGCAGGATTCGAACCTGCGACACCGGGTTTAGGAAACCCGTGCTCTATCCCCTGAGCTACGAGGGCGAGGGCGGGATGGTGTTTCCCCTGGTAGATGGCTTGCTTGGTGTGGTCCTGCCTCCTCACAGGTCCTCATCTAACTTAGGGATAACTTAGGCAAACTGTGGGAAGGAGCGCGAGAGTAGCGCCACCTCCCTCTCCACTAGGAAATCGCTAATGGAGTAAAGGCTGACTTCGACAGGTGCGCAGATCAAATCGTAGACGCCGCCGGTCCGATGGACTCCGCTTGGTACCCCTTCGTTCTTGGTGGATTTGTGCCATCTTGGTTGGAATGGGCCGGTTTCACTTGGTGGTCAGGTTTCGTTTTTCTGATGGCTGCCTTGTCGGTGTTCTCTTGGCGGCGTGTGGAGGCTCGCCACTATCCGTTCAGACCACTCCTTGTAACCGTTGTCACTTCGGTTGCTGAACCACCACCACTACTGAACCTGTCCCGGTTGGCCCGGAGGGCCCGGCATTGGCAGTTTGGAAGGAGCCGAGGCGGTGGCGTTGTTGGAGGAAGCGGGGTCGAGGTCACCGTCGACGACCCCGAAGCAACCACGGCGGTCGAGGACGTGGGTTTACTGTTGCGTCCCATCACGTAGCAGTAGGGGAGGAGGCCGCGCTAGGTAGCAGTGTTGCGTCAACCGGCAACTTCTATTATTCCGGGGTCATCTCGAGGACAGGCCAGTTTCGGCGGATACGTCGACATGCACCGCAGTGCCATGCCTATGATGGCGTGACCACAAGCGGTACGAGACCAGGAGGAACGAGATGGAGATGCCCACTTCCGGAGCCGAAAACGACCTGTCGTTCAAGGGATACCTCAAGCCCGTGGCGGCGAATTCCGCCATCGCTTCTGTTAGTGCGAACACCTCCTATTCGACGTCGGACTCGTCGGGGTCGTCGAGGCTTCCAAAGACCGACTTCAAGTCGCCACTTATCAGCTGGAAGTCCTTCACTGACCGGTGACCTGGCTCTAGTTGCCCTCGCTTCCTTTGCGAGCTTGTGGCAACTTCTCTCGGTTCTGACTAACGCGACTCCACGTGGACAGGCTCCAGTGCCCAGGTTGCTGCAGCCCGTGGTCCCAGAGTGGCGTCTGTTTGCGCCCAATCCGGCGGTCATTGACTACCGCGTCGAGGCGAGGAGCCGGACTGAGGATTGTGTCGGCGCGTTCATGGCGCTGGGTCGCGGGAACGCGGTTCTCCGATTGAGATGGGTATTCAATCCCGAGTCCCGTGAACGTAAGGCGGTCCGTGATGCGGTCGAGGATGTGCTAACCGTCCATTCCCGGCAGAACTCGCGAGAAGCAGCGACCGACGTGTCCGCTTTCGACTCCAGCGGTTACCAGGTTCTCGTCAAGCATGCGCGAGAGTGGGCGGGGAATTGTGAAAGGTTCCAGCTTCGAATCGTTCGCATTAAGGAGAACTCAGAGGAAGTCGTCTTGATATCGCCTTGGATCTAGGCGACGATTCGCTGCTATTCCTCTCGGCAGTCGCCGAGCTAGACGACGACGGAAACCTCATGCTGGCGAACTCGACCGCTGCGGTCT
>JBGTNX010000015.1:0-45045 GCA_041742825.1 Acidimicrobiia bacterium
CAGGTTTCTCCGATAGTGGTGTTGTGCCATAGGAGGTATCAGCAATGCTCAGGAAAATACTCGGAGTCGTCGCCGCAGCAGCAGCCGGTCTTGTCGTGGCTGGGGTGGCGTTGGCGTCGAGTGACGCGGCGACGTCGACCACTTCGTCGTCGATAGTCGCCACGTCGGTTACTGCCGACTCGTCGCCGACTTCCACTGGAGAATCGACAAGCAGCACGGCAGGGGACAGCACAACCACATCTCTTGACGGAGGGTCCACTTCGACCTCGCTCGGGTCGGGCTCAACTTCGACGTCTGTCGGGTCGAGCACGCCGACCACCGGCGGCGGTTCGACGAGCACGTCGACAACGATCGACAACACGACGTCCACATCGTTTGATGACAGTGACATCCCGGTGCCCGACGGGACTTATCAATACCAGGTGGCCACCGCAGGGGCGGTGACGATCCAGGTGACCAATGGTGCGATGTCGCTGGCTTCAGTAGGCCCCAACGCAGGCTGGACCTACACAGTGGACAAGAACCGATCCGACGAGGTCGAGGTCGAGTTCGAAAACGGCGACGCCGAAGCCGGCATCCGGGTCAAAGCCGACCACGGCAAGCTCGACGTCGAGATCGATTCGAAGAGCGGCTGACAAGTTTGGACCGGCCGTTGCCAGTCGAGCCCCCTCCACTGCGCCGGTCGGTCCAGCTACTTGATGATTGCGATGACCTGGCCCGGGGAGACGGTATCTCCGGGCTCGACTCTGAGGTCGACGACTTCGCCACCATTGGGGGTCGTGACCTCGTTTTCCATCTTCATCGCCTCGAGAACACCCAGTGCGTCGCCGGCCTTCACTGAAGAGCCGGCTTTGACGTGGACTTTGACGATGGTCCCCTGCATCGGTGCGGTGATGACCCCGTCGGAGTTTGCTGCCCCGGAGTTGGGGCTCAATTTGGGTCGCCGTCGTTTTACCCCACCGGGGCCACCGGCAGATGGCTCTGGCGCCCAGTAGGCGACCGAGAATCTGCGGCCTCCTACCTCGACTGTGATGTCGCGTCTGTTGAGTGCCTCGTCTTCGGGCAGCGATGCAGTTGAGCCCGGCGCTGGAGCCGGGATTGCCACCGTTTCCTCCATCCACTTTGTGTGGTGCTCGCCGGCGATGAAGTCGGGGTGGTCGAGCACGGCGAGATGGGCCGGGATGGTGGTGGCCACCCCCTGCACCTTGAACTCGTTGAGGGCTCGTTTTCCCCGGTTGATTGCAGCGGTGCGATCGGAGCCCCAGACGACGAGCTTTGCCATGAGGTTGTCGTAGTACTGGGTGACCGCGGTCTGCGGCTTGACCCAGGAGTCGACCCGGACCCCCGGACCGGCGGGCTCCTCCCACTCCACTACCTGGCCCGGTGAAGGCAGATAGTTGTTGAAGGGGTCTTCGGCGTTGATCCGGAACTCGATCGCGTGACCACGCGGTGACACCCGGTCGATGGTGAGAGCTTCCCCTCGAGCGATCCGCAGCTGCCATTCGACCAGATCGATCCCGGTGACCATTTCGGTGACGGTGTGCTCGACCTGGAGCCGGGTGTTCATCTCGAGGAAGAAGAAGTCGCCATTCTTGTCGGCCAGAAACTCGACGGTCCCGGCGTTGACGTAATCGCACGACTTGCCTGCGGCAAGGGAAGCCTTTCCGAGCGCCTTTCGCTGTCGTTCGGTCATGCCCGGGGCGGGGGTCTCCTCGATCAGTGTCTGGTGCCGTCGCTGCACCGAGCAGTCTCGCTCCCCGAGGAAGAGCCCGTTGCCGTGGGTGTCGAAGAGGATCTGGCCCTCGATGTGCCTCGGCTTCTCCAGATACTTCTCGACGTAAACGGAGGCGTTGCCGAAGTAGGCGTCGGCCTCCCGCCGGGCTCCCTCGAAGCCATCCTCGATACCGTCATGATCCCGGACCACACGCAGTCCTTTGCCTCCGCCCCCGTGGGCGGCCTTGATTGCAATCGGATAGCCGAACTCTGCGGCGAGCTTGCGCACCTCTTCCACCGAGTTGACCGGTTCGGTGACGCCGGGCACGGTCGGGACTCCAAAAGCTTCGGCGTTGCGCCGTGAGGTGATCTTGTCTCCCATCGCCTCGATCGCCGATGCCGGTGGGCCTACCCAGATCAGTCCGGCGTCGGCTACTGCTCCGGCAAACCCGGCGTTCTCGGAGAGGAACCCGTAACCCGGATGAACCGCTTCCGCACCCGACTCATGAGCTACCTGAAGAACCTTCGGCTGATTGAGGTAGCTCTCCGCTGCCGGCGCCGGGCCGACGTTCCATGCCTCATCGGCGAGCTTGACGTGGAGGGCGTCCCGGTCGAGCTCGGAATAAATTGCGATGGTCCGGATCCCCATCTCCTGAGCGGTTCGGATCACGCGGACTGCGATCTCGCCGCGGTTGGCTACCAGCAAGGACTTCAATGATGGCCCGCCGGTCTCATTGGGGGCCGTTCCCGTGCTTCTTGGGAGGAAGGCTCTCTCGCTTGGTTCGGAGAAGATTCATGGCTTTGATCAACTTCGCTCTGGTCTCGCGGGGCTCGATGACTTCGTCGACGAGACCCAATTCGGAGGCAACATAAGGATTGTTGAATCTAGCTTCGTAGTCGTCGACAAGTTCCTTCCGCTTGGCATCGGGGTCGTCGGCACCGGTCAGTTCGCCACGGTGGATGATGTTCACCGCACCCTGGGCGCCCATCACCGCAATCTCCGCCGACGGCCACGCGTAGACAAGGTCGGCCCGGATCCCGCGGGCATTCATCACCAGATATGCCCCTCCGTACGCTTTCCGGGTGATGACGCTGATTCTCGGCACCGTGGCTTCGCAATAGGCGTAGAGGAGTTTGGCCCCATGACGGATGATCCCGTTGTGCTCCTGGTCGACTCCCGGTAGGAATCCCGGGACGTCGACGAAGGTGATGAGGGGAATATTGAAGGCGTCGCAGAACCTGACGAACCTTGCTGCTTTCTCCGAAGCCGAGATGTCGAGAGTCCCTGCGAGGAAAGCAGGCTGGTTGGCGACGATCCCGATCGCATGGCCGTCGAGGCGACCGAACCCGACGATTATGTTCTTCGCCCACTGCTCGTGGACTTCGAAGAACTCTCCTTCGTCGACGATGGTCTCGATGACGTCCAGCATGTCATAGGGCTGACTCGAGGAGTCCGGAATAACCGCGTCCAGTGAGTCGTCGATCCGGTCCGGCCGATCGGTGGGTGCGTAGAACGGGGGCATCTCCTGGTTGTTCTGGGGCAGATAGGAGAGCAGGTAACGGGCCGCCTCGAGAGCTTCCTCCCCTGTCGAGTAGACGAAGTGGGTAACGCCCGACTTGGAGGCGTGGGCGTGGGCACCACCGAGGTCCTCCATCGTCACCTCCTCGCCGGTGACCGTCTTGATCACGTCCGGACCGGTGATGAACATGTGGCTTGTGCCCTCCACCTGGAATACGAAGTCGGTAAGGGCAGGGGAGTAGACCGCCCCACCGGCGCAGGGGCCCATGATCAGTGAGATCTGAGGAATGACGCCCGAGGCCCGGACATTGCGCTCGAAGATCCGCCCGTAGCCGTCGAGGGCGCCGACACCCTCCTGGATCCTCGCCCCGCCGGAGTCCTTGATCCCGATAACCGGAGTGCCGGTGTCGAGGGCCATGTCGAGCACCTTGCAGATCTTGTCGGCGACGACTTTGCCCAGGCTGCCGCCGAAGACGGTGAAGTCTTCTGCGAAAAGGAAGACAGGACGGCCGCCGATGGTCCCGTGCCCGGTGATGACGGCATCACCCAGTGGCCGTTTCGATTCGATGCCGAAACCCTGGGACTGGTGACGGACGAACTGGTCGATCTCCTGGAACGAATCTTTGTCGAGGAGAACTTCAATCCGTTCCCGCGCGGTCAGCTTGCCCTGTTCGTGCTGGCGGGCAACGGCACGTTGCGATCCAGCATGGAGAGCTTCCTCCCGTAATTCCCTGAGATGTTCGATCCGCGCTTCGGTGCCCAAGACTTCTCCGTATCCTTATTGAGACTCGATCTAGAACAGTATGGCTACACCCTATTTACACATATTCCACAGCGACGTCCCATCAACGCAGGATTTGGCGAGGGAGCGCGTCCAAACGCTGCCGGTTGCCGTCATCGCATCCAGCCAGAGCGATGGGCGGGGAAGATCAGGTGCGCGCTGGAACAATGCCGATCGTGCTCTTGCCGTGTCTCTGGCGTGGGCTGCGGTCGACGAAGACCGACGCCCATTCTCGCTAATGGCCGGTGTTGCCGCAGTGCGGGCTCTGCAAGGAGGCGCCGTCCTCAAGTGGCCGAATGATGTTTTGAAGGAGGAGAGAAAAGTCGGCGGGATCCTGGTCGAGCGAAGCGAAAGTGTCGTGGTGGCAGGTCTCGGCCTCAACCTCTTCTGGGCTGAGCCGCCCGAAGCGACCGGCGCTGTTTTCGACCAGGATCCCGGAGAGGAAGCTCATCGTGGGATCGGGGCGCTCTGGGTTGCCGAATTGATGGCCCAAATCGAATCCGATGGCTGGCTGGCCGATGAATACCGGGACGGGTGCTCGACTCTGGGCCGAAGCATCACCTGGGAACCGAATGGCGAAGGCATCGCCGCGGGAATCAGCGACGGTGGTTCCCTGCTCGTGGAAACTGGGTCTGGAATCGAGGAGATCCATGCCGGTGCGGTCCGCCATGTTCGGCACCCGGCTTAACCCAGATCGACGACCTCGGGTGCGGGGAGGGTCGCTTTGAAGAAGGCAAGGATGCGCGCCAAGGCATCGTCCGCAGCAGAAGGTTCGTAGTTGGCGTCTTCCACATCGAGGAAACCGTGGCCGGCGTTTTCGTACAGGAGCCATTGTCCGGAATCGTTCCTCGACTGGGCCTCGTCAACCGACGCCGGGTCGATAAACTCGTCCCCGGCCCCGTAGAGGCCGAGGACCGGGATCGGGAGATTTCCCAACACCGCAGCAGCCTGGAACTCCCTGTCTTCATCACCGGTGAGAGGGGAGTAGGCAACAGCCACCGACCGCACCCAGTCGCGCCGAGCGGCGGCCATCAGGGCAAAACGTCCCCCGACATCGGCACCGAGCATCCCGACTCCAGCTGCGCCAAGGGCCCAGTCGACATCCTCGCTGATGATGAACTCGTGGACCTCATCGAGGTCGGTGAGGGCGCGCCCGTCGCTGAGGCCGTTGTATGCGTCGAGTGGGTCGCCGGCCAGCCGATAAAAATCAACGGCAAGACCGACGAAACCGTTGCGGGCGAGGCGCCGGCAGAGGTCCTTCTCGAAACCACCCAACCCGTCGAGAGTAGGGAGCACCAGGACGACCGGGTACCTTCCCGCGCGGTCGGGCCGCGCGAGGTATCCCGTGCGGTGTCCGGTCCCGATCGGGAGAGGCCATGTGCTGTACAAAATCGGAAATGTGCCCTCGTGGGAGAGAACAGCCAAGAAACACCTCCTGGGTCCGTGGCTGGTTGGGAAGGATAACCAGGATTCGGCGATTGCCCTCCCTTACGGTCGGTGTTCTGGGAAACTGTCGCCGGCGGGAACCCCGCACGTGTCTAATTCGTCGGATTACGGATGCATCGAGAAGACAACCCACCACCACCCAAGAGCGGATTACCTCGTTGGTTCAAGGTCACAGCGATCGGTCTCCTCGTGGTCGCCAACATCGCCGCTGCCGGCATTCTCTGGTTCGTGAACGTCGGACAGGGAGCGCTCGCCGAGGCTGATACCGATAACGACGTCAGCGACGTCCTCGACGAGTCCACCGGGGACCTCACCTTTCTCGTGATCGGTAGCGACACCCGGGAAGGGTTGGATGACCTCGACAACTTCGGGGATGCGGGCGGCGAACGCGGAGACATGATCATGCTGGTCCGGGTCAACCGGGACGGGACCGCCCAGATGCTGAGCATTCCCCGGGATCTCTGGGTCGAGATTCCCGGCCATGGGCAGGAGAAGATCAACGCTGCGTATGCCTTCGGAGGCCCGTCCCTCATGGTCCAGACGGTCAAGCAGAACCTCGGCCTGGAGATCAATCACTACGTAGAGGTCAATTTCGTCGGGTTCATGGACATGATCGACGAGATCGGCGGAGTGGAGATTTTCTTTCCAAATCCGGCCCGCGACCTGTCTTCCGGCCTCGATGTGGAGTCAGGGAATCTCCTGCTGGACGGCGAAACAGCACTTGCCTATGCCCGGTCCCGCAAGTACCAGGAGTACCAGAACGGCTCGTGGGTGAGCGTCGACGCCAACGACATCGGACGCACTGAACGACAGCAAGAAGTCGTCCGGGCCATCATGAGCTCAGTGAAGTCGCCGTCGTCGATCCCAGAGGCAGGTGAGATCGCGAGCTCGCTGGCCAGGCACATGACAATCGACACCCGACTCGCCGGCTCGTCGGTTGCCCAGCTGGCATGGGACTTCCGCGGGATCCTCGGCGGGAGCATCGAAGGAGCGACCCTTCCGGTGGTGGGCGGGACCGTGGGAAATATCTCAGTTGTCCACCTCGACGAGCCTGCGGCGGAGAACATGTTGCGGAATTTCACAGCCGGCCAATCCCTTGCCCAGCAACCGGTCCGGATCCAGGTCCTCAACGGCAACGGAGTCCCGGGAGCGGCGGGCGACATGGCCCGCCACCTCGAATCGCTAGGTTTTGTCGTGGTCAGCGTGGGCGACTCCGACGAACGGCTGTCCACAACGAGGATCCTCGTGGCCGACGGTTCCGACGCCGGATCTCTGATCGCATCCGAGCTGGGATATGGTGAAGTTGTTTCCGGTTCTGTCGATAACGGGGTTGACGTTGTGGTAATCGTCGGGAGCGACGCCGCCTAATCTGAGCCAATCCCGCAGCGTGAGAGGGTTTATGAACGTTTCAATCATTGGAGCCGGATATGTCGGGCTGGTCACAGCGGCTGGACTCGCCCATCTCGGCCACGTAGTCCGGCTGGGAGAAGCCAACCCGGACCGGGTTGCACACCTCGAGGCCGGGGAGGTCCCGATCTTCGAAGAGGGCCTCGCTGATCTGCTGTCGGCAGCCCGGGTTGCAAACAGGATCTCGTTCCACGCATCGAACGTCGAAGCGGTCGAGGGGTCGGACCTCGTCTTCTTGTGCCTGCCTACCCCACAAGGGGACGACGGGAGGGCAAATCTCGCATACATCTACTCGGTGGTCGACGAGCTCGGTGGGCAGCTGGGCGAGGACGGTCTATTCGTCGTTAAGTCGACGGTACCGCCGGGCACCGTCGCGTCGTTGCGTAAGCGGCTCGCCGATCTCGGCAGTTCTGCGCGGATCGTCTCCCACCCCGAGTTTCTTCGAGAGGGGCGGGCGGTGCCCGACTTCATGAATCCGGACCGGATCGTCATCGGCGCGTGGGAGGAGGCTGATGCCGAACGAGTTGCCTCCCTATATGCCGACCTCGACACTCTCGTAATCAGGACCGATCCGACGTCCTCCGAGATGATCAAATACGCCAACAACTCATATCTTGCATCCCGCCTCACGTTCGTCAACACCCTCGCCAACGTCTGTGAGGCAGTCGGCGCAGATATCCTCGACGTCATCGAGGGTCTGGGCAGCGACCATCGCATTGGCCCTCACTTCCTCCAACCGGGTCCCGGCTACGGCGGATCGTGTTTCCCCAAGGACACCTCCGCGCTGATCGCCGTCGCCGAAGACGCCGGGTACGACTTCCAGCTCCTCAGGGCCGTGATCGTTGCCGACGAAGAGCAACGGCGTCGGGTTGCGGCCAAGGTTCGCCTCGCCGCTGGTGGAGGGCTCCGCGGGCGCAAGGTTGCGATGTGGGGGATTGCGTTCAAGGCAGGCACCGACGACGTCCGGGAATCGCCTGCGCTCCGTATAGCGGCTCTTCTCCAGGAAGAAGGGGCTGAGGTAGTTGCCTACGATCCTGAGGCGAGCACCGAGATGGTCGGCATCGCTCCATCGGCATTGGATGCTGTTGACGGCGCCGATGTTCTCCTGGTTGCCACCGAATGGCCGGAGTTCGCCGAAGTCGATCTCGCCGAAGTTGCTTCCCGAATGCGTGGGCATCGCATCGTCGACGCCAGAAACCTCCTCGACCCGAAACAAGTGCGCAAAGTGGGCCTCGACTATTGGGGCCTTGGCCGTCCCGGCGCCTGAGTCACCGAATCGTTCCTAAGGCTGTAGCTATCAAATATGAGTCGCTGAGCGGATAGTTCAGCCTGCCCCGCGTTCTCACTGCCGGGCGAATCACTATTGATACGCTGCGCCTTAGGTTCGCAATATCACCGGAACAGGTCCTCGGCGGGTGGTCGGACCAGGTCGGAGGCAGAGCCGTCGCCCGGTTGGTGGACATAACCGCGGATGAGGGCGACGGGGATTCCTGAGGCCTTGCCCATCACCAGGTCGGCCGCCGACGCAAGTTCGTCGACGACGGCCACCTCGGTGACGTCGAGTTGGTAGCCCGTCCAGTCTTCGGTCCCCTTCAGGTCGAGTATCGGTTTGATCCCGGCGACCCCAATTGCCACATCGGTGAGACCGCGCCGCCAAGGACGACCAAAGGTGTCAGAGATGACCACCGCGAGGTCGACACCGAACTCGTGGTCGAATCTGTGCTTCAGGCGCCTCGCTGATCGATCCGGGTCGTCGGGAAGGAGGATCATCGTGTTGGGCGCAGCGTTCGACCGGTCGATCCCGGCGTTGGCGCAAATGAACCCGTGGTTGGTCTCGGCGATGATCAGGTCGCCGCGGCGTCGCACGATTGACCTCGCCTCAGACTCCACGAGCTTTCGCTTGAACTCTTCGGGGTCCCCTTCGATTTCGACAACCCTCCCCTCCGCCTTTGAAACGATCTTGTGCGTGACGACGACGATGTCCCCGTCGGTTGGGTCGTGTGGCCGCAGGGCGTCGGTCAGGATCGAGAGGAGGTCATCGCCGGGGGAGACCGCGCCGATGCCGGAGACAGGGATGACATGGAGGCTCATGAGGAGAACACCTCCTCACAGAACCGCACAGCAGCATCTGCGTCCGATATCCGTGTGTCCAGTGCGGTCACCGCAATCTTTCCATCGAGACCGCTTTCGTCGCCCGCGTCGGAGACGTCGACGATCAGGCGGTTCAACAGCCCGTCATAGGCGGCAAGCACTCCGGCGTTCCCCGGGGGCAATCCAAGTGAACCCATGACCCTATCCGCTGGCCCTTTCAGTGCCTTCCCCTCGAACAGCGGGCTCACCGCAACGACATTCTCGTGCCGGGCAACCGCGTCGAATAACCCCGGAACCGCGAGGATCGGCCAGATCGAGAGGGGAGGATTCGAAGGAGCGATGAAGACCATGTCGGCCTGATCGATCGCTTCGAGAACGCCGGGGGCGGGGGATGGAGACCCGTCGAATCTGACTCCAGCAACGGTGTCACGGGTCTGGCGGGTTACGAAGTACTCCTGGAAGCCGAGCACTTCCCCGTCTTCGGTTTCGATAATCGTCCGCTGCCTGTCGTCGGTGACCGGCACCACCCACGCGCCGACGCCGAGATGTTTGGCGACACTGGCGGTGAAGGTGCTGAGCGAAGTTCCGTTGCGCAGCGCTTCGGTCCTGAGGATGTTCATCGCCAGGTCACGATCGCCGAGTTTGAAGTTGTTGTCATGTCCGAGTGCACCGATTTCGTCGTTCGTCTCGAAGGTGTCATCCGATCGGCCCCAGCCGTGTTGCCCTTCGATCCCGGCCAGTGTGTAGACCACAGTGTCGATGTCAGGAGCGACGTGGAGGCCGTGAATGTCATCATCGTCGCCAACATTGACCACAATGGTCAGATCAACACTGTCCAGCCGGTCGAGGCCCCTGGCTAGACGGGCGCCACCGACCCCACCGGAAAGCTCCACGACTTTCAAAATGGTTTCTCGATATTGCTCAGGGCGAAGGTCCGGTTAAGAATGACGGACCGCATGACTGACGTCAGCCAACTCTCCGCGGACCCCGATACGGGTCCGGATACTCCGACACGCCTCCCGGCGGTGCGCGTGGTGGTGACCCCGGTAGACGGCGCTGACGTCGTGGCTGCTCTCGCTTCCATAAGACGGCAAGCATATGACGGTGACATCGATGTGACGATCGTCGGTGATGCGGATTCGGATGTCGGTGAAGGGATGAACCTCTCTGCCTCCCTCGAGATTGCGGTATCCGAGACGGAGCCCTCCTTTGACTATCTCTGGATACTTCATGCCGATGCCCGGCCGCGCCCCGACGCGCTTGCCTCCCTGGTTAGGGAGGTCGAGCGCCACGATGCCGGCCTGGGAGCATCGAAGCTCCTCAAGGCGGGCACCAGAGATGAACTCGAAGCGATAGGAAGTGCGACCGACGTCTTCGGTGAGCCGTACACCGGTCTTGACCTACAGGAAGTCGACCTCCAGCAATACGACGTCGTTAGGGAAGTCGCCTATGTCACTTCGGTTTCGATGCTGGTCAGGCGCGACCTTGCCCGCGGACTTGGCGGCCTCGACAGGCTGATGCCTCCCGATGCGGCTGGCCTCGACTTCTCCCAGCGTGCCCGTCTCGCCGGGGCGCGGGTGATCATCGTTCCCTCCTCCGAGGTCTACCACCAGTCTCGGTGCCATGCTGCCGAAGGGTGGACGGAGCGGGCGGGTCGACTCCGGGCGATGCTCATCGCCTATCGCGGGCTGACTCTTGCCTGGGTGATCCCGATGTCACTCCTGGTCGGACTACTCGATTCGGTCCTGAATCTCTTCTTGTTGCGCTGGAAGCACATGGCGAGCTATCTGGGCACCTGGGCGTGGAATATCTTCCATCTGCCTTCCACATTCAGCGCGCGTCGCAGGGCTTCGTCGATCCGGAGTGTCGGTGACGAGGAACTGTTCAGATACCAGACATCAGGCTCGGTGCGATTGCGCTCCGTCGGTGACGAACTCACCGCCCGAGTGCTGCTTATGTTCGACGAAGACCAGGCGATCACCAGGGGCGCGAAGCGGGCGTGGTCCAGCCCCGGGATCCTCGGTGCCATCCTTGCGGTGCTGGTAGTCATGCTCTCTGCCCGCAGTCTGATCTTCGGCGGAATCCCGAACGCCGGGCTCAACTTCGCTTTCGAACCACCCTCGATTGCCCTGGATAGGTTCTTCGGCGGTTGGAATGAGAGCGGACTCGGATCGCCGGTTCCGGTTCATCCCTCCGTTGGCTTTGCCGGCTTTGCCAGCCTTGTCTGGTTCGGTGCGGAGGGCGCGGCGCGAACCCTGTTGACGATTGGCTTCGGTGTAATCGCCGTCGCCGGAATGGGACGGATGCTGGGACGCCTGGGATTGCGCGGGCCGGGCAGATACATCGCGGGGATCGTTGCTATCGCCGGGCCCGGCACGACTGTGCTCACCGGTGAGGGATCATGGACGGCGCTTGCTGCGGCGGCGCTGCTTCCCTGGGCTCTCCGTGCGGTCTTTGTCCATCCGGTCGACGCAACGCGTGGCCGACTGGGCGCTGTCGGTTGGGCGGTGGCATTCGGATGCCTCCTCGCCGCGGTCTCGCCCGCTCTGATTGTCGTTCCCGTCATCGGCTGGCTGATCTGGTGGGCGCAAGGGGGGCGGCGCTCCCGGGTTGTCCTCGCGTTCGCCGGCGCCGCCGCAGGCGGGGTGGTAGCGGCCAATTTCGTTTCGGGGGATCCGGGATGGCTTCTCGATTCCTCGCGGCGCCTTGGGGTCGTCCCTGAGCTGATCTGGCCGGGGCTTGTGTTGCTTGCTGCGCTTCCCCTCTTTCTCGATGAGAGCCGGTACCGAAGGGTGGCGGGCCTGGGCGCCCTCCTCGGACTCGGAGGGATCGTTGTCGCGATGATCGGCGCAGCCGGGCCAGGTGTAGAGGAGGCAGCCCTGGTGACTGCGTCCGTGGGTGCGGCCACAATTGTTGGAGTGGCTCTCGACCGGATCAAATTCGAGGTCATCCCGATGATTTCGGCGCTGGCCGCTCTGGTGATGCTTGTCGTCTCGACAGCTTCCATATTCGGCGGTTCGCTGGGTTTGCCCGGGGGCGACCGCAACGACGACCTCTCTTTTGCCGCGACTCTCGCCGACGACGGCCAGCCCCGGCGCATCCTCTACGCCTCCACAGATGCGGGCCTGGTGCCGGGCGAGCCACGGAATGGTCCCGGTTTTTGGTATCGCGTTCTCGACGGCGCGGGGACGACGATCGACGAAGTCTGGCTCCCCCCCGAGAGAGCGGGCGACGGGCAACTTTCGGCAGTTCTCGACCGGATCGCCTCCGGAGAAGTGCTTCGACCCGGAGCGACCCTTGCCGAGTTCGGTGTCGGTTGGATTGTCGTGGACGGGCCTGACTCGCCGCTCGACTCCGCTTTGCAGAGTCAACTCGACATGGTGCCGCTGCCTTTCGATACCGTGGCGAGGGTTTACGAGAATCCAAATGCAAGTCCGATCGCAGTGTCTGACACCGGTGAGGTTTGGGGGAAGGAGGGTGCGGGATGGACCGGCGATACCGGGCCGGGAAGGGTCGCATTGGCCATCAATTACACAAGCGGGTGGGAACCTTCGGGTGGCCCGGTTGGCTGGTCCACCACAGTCTCGGCTTCGAGCGGTACCGCCTCGTATTCGGGTCACACGGTCAACCTCGTCCTCGGTTATGCGTCGGCTGGCGTACTCCTCGGCGGGCTGGTGCTGATCGTTATCGGTAGGAGGAGCCGGTCATGAAATGGCTGACCCCCGCTGTCGTCCTCGCCTTTGGCATCCTGGCGATGGTGATGCCGGCGGCTGAACCACCACAGCCCGGCCCTCAGCCCGGGATCGCACCGTCACCTCTCGCCGTGTGCCCTACCGAAGAAAGCTCCACTCGGAACAGTCGGCTCAACGTGGTCTCCACCGTGGCCGGTATCGGCCAGATAACTATTTTCTCCGGCGGGGGCTCGGCGGGGACAGGCTCGTTCGACACCGGTGCCTCCGGGTCGGCGACTGTACCGGTGAGTGACATCGCGGCTGTGGGAAGCGCTGCGGCGCTGGTGGAGTTCCCCGTTGCCGGGTCCGCCACGTCCTCGATTACAACCGGCCCGGCCCTCATCTCAGCCGAGACCTGCTCAGGAATACCCGATACCCAGGTAGTTGTGGGCGGGGGGAGCACGATCAACGATGTTCCGTTCCAGCTCCAATTGATGAACCCGTACGCGGCCACCGCATCGGTCGACATCGCTGCTTTCTCCGAGTCCGGTCGGGAGTCGAGTGAATCGCTGCGGGCGATCATCGTTCCACCGAAGTCATCGGTAGAGATCGACATCGGATCAATACTCTCCGGGCGCGCCACTCTCAACCTCGTAGTCGAGGCGACCCGGGGGAGCGTCGTCACTACGGCCAGCACCGAGGTCGGCGGGGACCAGGCGGCCTGGCGTGGGGTGGCACCGGAGCAGACCTGGTACGCCGCTTTCCCGGTCTTCAGCGGGACCCGGGAGGTGATCATCGCCTCGTCGACCCCCACCGACCTGAGCTACCAGATCGATGTGTTCGGCCCGGGAGGGCTCGAAGAGGCGGCAATCGAGGGAACTGTGGTGGGGGGCGGCCAGGAAATAGTCGATCTTTCCGGCATCACCCAGGGGGCACTTGCCGTCCGGGTGGTTGCGACTGCGCCGGTCGGTGTGTTTGCACGTCTGAGCGCTGAGGGCGCCCTCGGCATTGCCGCCGGTTCATCCGTGCCCACCAACGACTGGCTCGTGCCCGGAGCCGGCTCTGGTGTGGACACTCCGGGACGGATCGTGCTGGTCAACACCGGAGTCGAAGTAAGTGAGGTCACATTGACCGAAGTGAGGGAAAGCTCGAGATCGAGAATCATCGAGGTGCCCCCCGAGCAGGTGGTCGAGGTCGAGCTCGATTCCATTAATTCCAACGGCGTCTCCATTTTCTCCGACGGCGAGATAGTCCCCTTCTGGGTCGCCAGAAACGGTCCCGCAGTTGCTATCAGCGGTGGCTTCCCGCTTCTGACAAGTGAATGACCTGACGCTCAGGCTGGTTGTGGTCGGGGGTGTGCTCGCACTGGTTTTGGCTGTCGTCTTCTATCTGAGATCCAGAGACCGGGCACCATCGCGCCCGCTGGGAAAGGTGTCCCTCGATCCCGGTCTCTACCTGTTCACTTCGTCTGCTTGCTCTGACTGCCACAAAGCCCGCGAACTCCTCGACCAGCGGTTCGGCCCCGGGGGTTACGTCGAGTACACCTGGGAAGAGAAGCCCGAAATCTTTGAAAACCTCTCAATCGACAAAGTTCCCTGTTCAGTGGTTGTCGACGAAACCCACCGGGGGACCCTCTGGATCGACCAGCCCGACCGCATGATTTATGGCGTTGATCCTTGAATGGCGGCGCTCCGACTCCTACCGTTCAGCCCATGCTTGTGAGCTGTACCCGATGCGGGTCTCCCGCGTCGACACATATGACCTTCTCTTACACGGATAGCGCGGTATGGCTCGATGAAATCGTCGGCCCGGCCGAACCGTACGGATACTCCCTTTGCGGCAACCATGCGGACCGAATGACACCCCCTCAGGGGTGGACACTGACAGACCGGCGCACCACTACGAGGTTGTTTGCTCCGCTGTCAGTTGCATGATGGCCCTCGACCGCGACCTCCTCGATGCGGTCAAAGAGCTCGACGACCACGAGCTGCGACGGCTCCACATCCTCACCAGGGCCCAGTTACAAGGGTCCGGTGCGATGGACAGCGACGTCGAGCCAAACGTGCACCTCCGACAGCAGGAAGTCCGATGCGGAAAGATGGGTTGCACCAAGTGTCCCCATGGGCCGTACTGGTACGCCTATTGGACGGAGAATGGCACGAGGAAGAGCCGGTACATAGGTCGTCTCCTCGACGATGAAACATTGCCCTAGAAATCAAACAGCTTTACAGTAGAAGAAGCGGAAACGGATGGAGCCATGGATTGCCCCCAGTGCTCAACACCTGATGTAATCGAGATTCAACAGACACTGCCCGAAGGGCAGGAAGTCAGGTTCTTCTCATGCCATCACTGCGAAGAGAAGTGGTGGACTCAGGGTGACCGGGAACTCGACTTGAGCCAGATCCTGGAGATGGTCCGCGACCAGAAGGCGTGAGCGTTCCGCACTGGCCACGGCCGACCATGGGTTGGCCGGCTATCTTGACCGTCGCGTCGGTCTCCTTGATCATTCTCGTAATCCTCAACCCCTGGTTGATCTTCTCGGCGAGCACCCCCACCGGGGGCGACATGGGAGCCCACGTATTGGGTCCTGCGATGCTGCGGGACTCACTTCTCCCCGAAGGCCGCATCCTCGGTTGGTCTGACGACTGGTTTGCCGGGTTTCCCGCTTTCTACTTTTACTTTCCCCTGCCCTCACTGGCAATTGTCTTTCTCGATCTGTTCGTCCCTTACGGGGTGGCCTTCAAGGTGGTCACCGTTCTCGGTCTCGTAGGTCTCCCGTTTGCCGCCTACTTCCATGCCAGGGCGATGAACCTGGCCCGTTCGATTGCAGTTGTCGCCGCGACATCGGGGGCGGTGTTCGCCTTCATGGAGAGCTTCACGATCTACGGAGGGAACATCGCTTCCTCGCTTGCCGGTGAGTTCTCCTTCTCGTGGTCGTTCTCGTTGTCCCTGGTCTATCTGGGACTCCTCATCAAAGGGGTGCGAGACGACCGGCGCTATCTGAAGTGGGCCGCACTGGTATTGGCCCTGACCGCTTTGTCCCACATTCTGACAACGATTGTCGTCGTCTTCGCATCCCTTTTCGTGATCGGGTGGAAGAAGGGTCTGGCGAGCACCGCCGTCGTCTGGGTATGGGGCTTTGCCATTGCCGGCTTCTGGGCACTTCCCCTCTTGGCCCGGATCGGTCTCACTTCGGATATGGGCTGGACACCGTTGAGCCGACTCGAAGAGCTGTTCCCGGTGGAGATATGGCTCCTCTTGCCGCTCGCACTCTTTGGAGCGTTTTGGGCGATCCGACGATCCCGGGCCGCTGCTCCGCTGATCGCAGCGTCCTTGCTGCCGGTCATCTACTTCCCCCTGCCCAACGTCCTCCCCGAATTGCTGCCCGGCATGTTCAGTGGGGAGCGCTGGAAGCTCTGGAACGGGCGTCTCCTTCCTTACTGGTACTTCGGAGTAGCTTTCTTCGCCGCGGTGGCCGTCGGGGTTGCAGTGGTGTGGGCGAGCAGGCGGCTTCCCTCACGGTTGTCGATGCATTGGGTACGAGGGCTGGTCGTGGCGGTGGCGACAGTCGGCGCCGCGCTGGCGGCCGACGCCGCCGACTTTCCCGAATTCGCGTGGGTCCTCTTTGTCATCGGGGGCATGCTCTTCCTGGTTGCCTCGTTCTGGTGGGGGGAGTCGATGGGAACCCGCAACTATCTGGTGATGCTCGCCAGCACAGTTCTCGCTCTTGGCGCACTCAGCGGGGTCACATTCGTCGACGGATGGGCCAAGTGGAACTACGAGGGATACGAGGCGAAGCAGCCCTGGCCGGAATATGAGGCTCTCATGGCCGAGATCAACACCCTCCCCGAGGGCCGTGTGCAATGGGAAGGCAACAGCGAGTGGAACCAGTTCGGGACACCAATGTCGCCGATGCTCATCCCCTATTGGACCGAGGACAGCCACGAGTCGATGGAGGGCCTGTATTTCGAATCGTCGCTGACCACTCCGTTTCACTTCATCAACTCGTCGGAGATGTCGTTCAGCGCATCCAATCCGATTCCGGGCCTCTCCTACAACAACTTCCAACTCGAACGGGGCCTCAAGCACCTGGCCATCTACGGGGTGTCCTATTACGTGAACATCACCCCCGAAGCCGGTGAGGAAGCGGACTCGATCGATGCGATGACGAAGATTGCCACCACCGGACCATTCGGGATCTACGCCCTGCCCGAAACCCAGCTCGTCGAGGCAGCCCAATTCGTGCCATCGGTCTATGAGGTGCCGGAACGAGGACTGCTGGCCGCCCTCATCGGCTCCGAAACCGTAACCGGGCCTGATGGCGAGCCACTGCCCAGTTTCCACGACATGTCCCTCGAGTGGTATGACGACGTCGACAACCTCGACCGTTGGATAGTTGCCGAAGGACCCGATTCATGGCAGCGCATCACGAGCCTGGATCAGCGCGAAGCGGAACTCACGGGTGCGAGCGAAGGCGCAGTCTCCGATGTTGTCGTCGATGATCATCTGATCTCGTTCCGCACCGAAGCGGTGGGAGTTCCCCACTTGGTGAAGGTGTCATATTTCCCGAACTGGGAGGCGACGGGTGCCGAAGGCCCATATCGCGCATCACCCTCCCTGATGGTTGTCATACCCACTGAGGAAAATGTTGTGATCGAGTTCAACGACACCTGGGCCGAGGCTTCCGGGAAGGTACTCACCCTGGTCGGGATCGTTGCCCTCATCGCCGTAGTCGGGATTGTGGTCTTCAGGTCCCGGGCCGGGCGTCGCTCTTCAGCAGCTTCCTGATCCTGAATAGGCCGGCAATTGTCCGCGGCACCCGCTTCACAAGCGATGATCTCGCCGACCGCAGCTCTTCGACTATCACCGGCACTTCCGTGATCATGTAGCCGGCGCGTTCGGCACGGATGACGAGCTCGGTGTCGTAGAGGTCCTTGCGGCTGACGACTTGGGGAGCGAGATCGTCGACGAGGCTCCGGGAGAAGGCCTTCATCCCGTGGGTGTCGGATACGTGCGAGCCGAGGATCGTGCGCAGCAGAAGGTTGAATACGAGGGTGGCCAGCCTGCGAATCATCGGGCGCCTGTCCTCAGAGCCCGGGTCCCGTTTCGATCCGATAACGATGTCGAACTCTCCCGAATCGAGAACCTCGCGGAGGAACTCAGCAGAGAAGTAGTCGATGTCGAAGTTGACAACCCAGTCGCCGGTCGACTGAGAAAATCCGTGGTGCATTGCGCTGCCGTAGTCGGCGATCTGAAGTGACAGGATCGACACCGGGGCATTGCCGGCAACCGACCTGGCGATGGCGGCAGATCCGTCGGTTGATCCGTTCTCGACGATCAGAATCTCATAGGTTCGATCGAGCGAGCTCATTGCCCCGATCAGCGCGGGTAACGCCTGGGGCAGGAAACCTGCCTCGTTGTAAACAGGCACGACTACGGAGAATTCAGGGGGCATTCGGCTGGCGGATTGTAGAGATCGGGCTGGACTAGAGAACGGCCGAGTTCTTCAGGTTCGCACCCACCCCTACAATCGTGCGCCATGGATCCCGACCAAGTTTTCAAGGCATACGACATCCGCGGGCGCACCGATACTGGTGAGATCGACCTCGAGTTGTACTACCGGATCGGTGCTGCGCTGGTCGCTGTTCTCGAAACGGACCGGTTCGCCATCGGGCGCGACTGCCGACCTTCTTCAGAAGAACTCACTCTTTCGCTGATCGACGGCCTGATCGAGTCCGGTGCCCATGTCGTGGACCTGGGCGAGATCCCCACCGACGTCCTCTACTACTACTCCGGTGCGAGTTCGATTGCGGGTGCCGTCGTCACTGCTTCGCACAATCCATCCGAGTACAACGGCCTGAAGATCTGCAGGCCGGGAGCAGTCCCTGTCGGCGAGGAGAGCGGGCTCGTCGAAATCAAGGAATTCGTCAAGAGTTTCGGCGCGGTTCCTACCGGGGAGGAGGGGAGCGTGGTCGAATTCGACCCTGTGCCCGGATACCTGGAGCATGTCCTCGGCGTGGTTGACCCACGATCGATTGGACCGCTCCGGGTGGTCGCCGATGGCGGGAACGGGATGGCCGGTGTGGTCCTGGAACAGGTATTCGAGAGGCTGGACGCCGAACTCACCGGTCTCTACCTGGAGCCCGATGGCACCTTCCCGAATCACCCTGCCGACCCTCTCCAGGAAGAGAATCTGGCTGATCTCGTCGCCGAGGTCACTTCCGGGAACTACGACATCGGCGTTGCCTTCGACGGCGATGCCGACAGGGCATTCTTCATCGACGAACTGGGCCGCCCGGTGTCGGGGAGCACCATCACTTCTATCGTCGCCACCTTCATGCTCGACAAGAACCCGGGGGCGTCGATCGTGCACAATCTGATCACCAGTCGGGCAGTGCCCGAGATCGTCACGCGGCTCGGTGGAAAGGCGATCCGCACCAGGGTCGGGCATTCATTCATCAAAAAGGTGATGGCAGACACTGGCGCCGTGTTCGGCGGGGAACACTCCGGGCACTATTACTTCGCCGACAACTACCGGGCCGACTCGGGGGTGCTGGCAATGCTTGCGGTGCTGGCGGTACTCACGGGCGCAGGTCGGACCCTGTCCCAGATGAGGAAAGATGTCGAGTTGTACAGCGCCTCGGGTGAGATCAACTTCGAGGTCGACGACCAAGACGGGACTGTTGCCCGAATCGAAGCTGCCTTCCCGGACGCGGAGATCGACCGCCTCGACGGGCTGTCCATCGACGTCGGGGATTTCTGGTTCAATGTGCGGGCTTCGAACACCGAACCTCTGCTCCGGCTCAATGTCGAGGCGCCTAATGAGGCAGCAGTCGATTCGGCAGTTTCCCGAATCCAAGCGATCATCGGCGCCACATCGTGAACCTGATCGATCCAAAACTCGCCGAAATACTGGTCTGTCCCGCAGACCACGGCGGACTATCCCAAGACGAGGCCGCTTCCACACTCACGTGTCAGAAGTGTGGAAGGGTATTTCCCGTAGAAGACGGAATCCCGGTGATGCTGCTGAACGATGATCAAGGAGACTGACGATGAATGACATGCTGGCGATGATCCGGTCTCTGGGATCCCAACTCCGCTGGGCTGCTGACCTCGACCTACCTGAGATCCCGCATCACGACGACTTCGTCATCGGCGGTATGGGTGGGTCAGGGATCAGCGGTGACTATGTGGCTGCAGTCGTCGATGATTCACAGATTCGGGTGACAGGCCACAAGGACTATGCCCCCCTCCCCGGTTGGGTATCCCGGGTTCGACCCCTGGTAGTGGGCGTCAGCTACTCGGGCAACACAGAAGAGACTCTGAGTGTTGTCGATGAGGCATCCCGGCTCGATCTGCCGCTCGCGGCGCTGACTACCGGAGGCAGGTTGAAGGAGCTGTCGTCGGAGGCAGGATGGCCGACGGTAGACCTTCCGGCCGGCCTTCAGCCCCGTGCTGCCTTGGGCTACCTATTCGGTGCGGCGCTGCGGGTGGTCGGTGAATCCTCAGGTATCTCCGACTTCATTTCAGACTTGACCGAGGCCGCCGACGTGGCCGATGAGATCACCACGGAAGGCTCCACGGCCTGGCTCGAGGCCGAACGGCTCGCCGCAGCCCTCGGGAACAGGGTCTCGATCGTCTATGGCGGAGGCACCATCTCCTCGACTGCAGCGCAGCGTTGGAAGACGCAGATCAACGAGAACGCGAAGATGCCTGCCTGGTGGTCTGTGCTACCCGAATTGGACCACAACGAGATCGTCAGCTGGGAAACCCTCCCGGAGATGACCCGGCAGATTTTTGCCATCGTCGCTCTTTGCGATGGATCCGACGCAGACAGGGTCTCAGATCGCTATGGCCACACCCGCAAACTCACTGAATATGCAGTGCCCTGGGCAGGCAATTTCCAGTCGACCGGGCGTTCCGCTGCGGCCCGGATCATCTCGCTTACCGCGGTTGGCGATCTCGTTTCGTGGATGCTCGCAGTCAATGCCGGCGTCGACCCGGTTCCAGTGGGAACGATTGAAAAACTAAAGAAACTCCTAGTCGAGGATGAAGAATGAATTACGACATTGCCGATCCGTCACGCGCCGAGGTCGGCGCACGGAGGATTGCCTGGGCCGGCCGACGGATGCCGGTCCTCGAGACCATCAGAGAGAGGTTCCGGGAGGAAAAGCCCCTCGAAGGTTGTGTGGTTGCTGCCTGTCTCCACGTGACCGCAGAAACTGCCAACCTGATGCTGGCGCTCCGTGACGGTGGGGCCGAACCGATCCTCTGTGCCTCTAACCCGCTGTCCACCCAGGACGATGTCGCCGCCGCCCTCGTTGCCGATGGGATCTCCGTATTCGCGATCAGAGGGATCGACTCGGACGGCTACTACAAGCACATCAACGCTGCGCTCGACCACGCACCCGCGATAACGATGGACGACGGTGCCGACCTTGCCACCCTGCTCCACACCGAGCGACGCGATCTCGAAGTGATCGGGTCGACCGAAGAGACGACGACTGGAGTCATCCGCCTGCGGGCGATGGCAGCCGACGGGACCCTGCGGGTCCCGGTGATTGCAGTCAACGACTCGGCCACCAAGCACCTCTTCGACAACCACTACGGCACGGGCCAGTCTGTGCTCGATGGTCTGATGCGGGCCTCCAACCTGCTCATCGCCGGGCTCAACTTCGTTGTTGTCGGGTACGGCGACTGCGGCCGCGGAGTGGCATCCCGGGCCGACGGGCTCGGGGCGAGCGTCATAGTCGTCGAGGTCGACCCGGTGCGCGCCCTTGCCGCAGCCATGGACGGTTTCCGGGTGATGACCGCTCTCGGAGCGTCCAAGGTCGGCGATGTTTTCGTAACCGTCACCGGCAACAAGCATGTCCTGCGCAGTGAGCACTTCGAGGTGATGAAAGACGGAGCGCTTCTCTCCAACGCCGGCCACTTCGATATCGAGCTCGACCTCGAGTCGCTCGCCCGCATGTCATCCGAAAGGCGAGAGGTCCGGGAGAGTCTCGAAGAATATGAGATGCCCGACGGGCGCCGGATACTCGTCGCCGCTGAAGGTCGCCTGGTCAACCTCGGTGCCGCCGAAGGTCACCCCGCCGACGTGATGGACATGTCCTTCTCCAACCAGGCCCTGGCCGCAGAGTTCCTGATGAAGAACGCCGACAACCTCGAAGTGAAGATCCACACACTGCCCTCCGAGATCGACGAACGTGTCGCCGGGATCAAGTTGGAGAGCCTGGGCGGTGGCCTCGAAGTGCTGACCCAGGACCAGAGGGACTACCTGAGCGGCTGGCAAGAAGGCACATAGGAGTTTCTCTCCCTCCGCAAGCGGAGGGAGAGTTGCGGCGGGCGGAGCAACAGGTTCCAATCGGCCATCAGTCGCCGTACGTTCGGGGAGTGATCTGTCAGGGGTGTCATCGGTTCGCTTCGACGGCGTTGTGTCGGGAGTGCTTTCTCGATCTGCGGCCGGCGCCGGATCGGGTAATGCCTGGTGGAGTGCGGGCAATTACTGCGTTCGACCACACCGGGGTGGCGGCCCGACTCGTCCACGGGTTCAAGTACCGGGGTGATGCGCTGCTGGTGGCTCTCGCGGTCAGGGCCCTTGCGGATCGGATCGAGCCTGGACTGACGTTCGTGCCGGTTCCCAGAGTGTGGACCCGGTTTGTCCGCTACGGGGTCGATCCTGCCACCGTGCTGGCCCAGGCCCTGGCCGAAGCAACGGGGGGTTCAGTGTCGATGCGGATCAGACGCCCTCTGCACAATGCGAGGCGGGCAGGATCCCGTCAGCGTTCCCCGGCACCGGCACTCTTTCTGAGACAGGTACTTCAGGATGATGTAGTAGTTGTCGATGATGTTCTGACAACAGGTGGCACTGTGAGCGAAGCGATAAAAGCACTCCGACCAGCGTATATACGGCTGGCGGTGACGGCAACTTCGGCTCGGCAGGTGTCTAATCTGTTTGTGCCCGTGGTAGGTAGCCATACGGGTAGTGAAGTTTTACCCGCGGAGAAGCTGAATGAATACCGTCCTGATAGTCGATGATGCCGAGCTCTTCCGGGAGGCGCTGAGAGCCGCCTTCGAAGGCGAGGGTTTCGAGGTTGTCGCTTCCGCCTCAGGCGCGATGGAAGGCATCGACCTGGCTCGCAAACACATGCCCGACCTGGTGATTCTCGATCTGCTCATGCCAGGAATGTCCGGACTCGAGGTGGTCGGCTCGATAATCAAAGTGAGCCCGGTGTCACGTGTAGTGCTCCTCACCTCGAGTGAGTCCGCCGAGGACCTGCTCGAGGCGGTGCGTAACGGCGCTGCCGGGTATATGACAAAAGACACTCCACTCCCGAGGCTCGTCGATGCGATGCGCGATGTGCTCAACGGTGGTGCTGCGATTTCGCCAGCCATGAGCGGCAAGCTCTTCTCCGCGATGAGAGATCTTCTCAGACATCACGGCGCTGCGATGAGCCGGAGCCCGGAACTGACCGGGCGAGAACTGGAAGTGCTCTCGCTTGTTGCCGACGCCAAGACTTCCAGAGAAATCGCCGACAAGCTGTTTATCTCCGAGAACACTGTGCGTAACCATGTCCGTAACATCCTCGATAAGTTGGGAATGAAGTCCCGATTCGAAGCGGTTGGTTGGGCGCAACGTGAGGGCCTGCTCGAGAACCGTTGACTCCGGGGCCAACATCGGTCTAAATAGCGGTGCCAGTACCATGGAGGTTCAATGGCACTTTTCTCCAAAGTCCTTCGCGTAGGCGAGGGCAAGACTCTCAAACAGTTTCAAGGCATCACCACTGCGGTCAACGCCGCCGAGCCGGATTTCGAGGCGTTGACTGACGACCAACTGGCCGCGAAGACCGCCGAATTCAAACAGCGCTTCACCAACGGCGAGTCGTTGAATGACCTCCAGGTCGAGGCGTTCGCCACGGTCAGGGAGGCCGCCAAGCGGGTTCTCGGGCAGCGGCACTACGACGTGCAGGTGGTGGGGGCCGCCGCCCTGCACCATGGAATGGTCGCTGAGATGAAGACCGGTGAGGGTAAGACCCTGGTCTCGACGATGCCCGCCTACCTCAATGCTCTGAGTGGACAGGGCGTGCACATGGTGACGGTCAACGACTACCTGGCCTCTCGTGATGCCGATTGGATGGGTCAGATCTATAAGTTCCTCGGGCTCAGCGTCGGTCTGATCCAGAACGGCATGGACCCTACAACCCGAAAACCTGCATACGAGGCCGACCTGACTCACGGGACCAACAACGAATTCGGTTTCGACTACCTCCGCGACAACATGGCGATGTCCGCCGCCAGCCGGGTCCAGAGAGGACATCCCTACGCGATTGTCGACGAGGTCGACTCGATCCTCATCGACGAGGCGAGGACTCCGCTCATCATCTCGGGGCGGATGGCCGACAGCGCCAAGTGGTACCGCGACTTCGCCCGCATTGCCGCCCGGCTCCAGCGCGATGTCCACTACGAGGTCGATGAACGAAAACGCCAGGTTCTCACAACCGAAGACGGCGTCACCCGGGTCGAGCAGATCCTTGGCGTGGAGAACCTCTTCGACCATGCCGCCGTCGACTTCGTCCACCATCTCGAAGCGTCGCTGAAAGCGAAAGAGCTCTACCTCCGCGACGACTCGTACCTGATCGACCACGGCGAGGTGAAGATCGTTGACGAGTTCACCGGCCGGGTGCTGGAAGGGCGCCGCTACTCCGAAGGGCTTCATCAGGCGATTGAGGCGAAGGAAGGCGTGACCATCAAGGACGAGAACCAGACCCTTGCCACCATCACCCTGCAGAACTACTTCCGTCTCTACGAGAAGCTCGCCGGTATGACCGGTACCGCCGAAACGGAGGCGGCCGAGCTGGCACAGATCTACAACCTCGAGGTGATCTCGGTCCCGACCAACCAGCCGGTTGCCCGCATGGACCAGGGTGACCTCGTCTACAAGACCGAAGGTGGCAAATTCACCGCCTTGATCGACGACATCGGTGGAAGGCACGAGCTAGACCAGCCGATCCTGCTCGGAACCGTGTCCATCGAACGCTCTGAAAAGCTGTCCCGTGCTCTCGATAAGGCCGGTATCAAACATGAGGTCCTCAACGCCAAACAGCATGCCCGGGAGGCTGACATCATCGCCCAGGCCGGGCGGCCCGCTGCGGTGACCGTGGCAACCAACATGGCAGGTCGAGGCGTCGACATCATGCTCGGCGGGAACCCCGAGGGGATGGCCAAAACTGAGCTGAAACGCCAGGGAGTCTCCGCCGATGACCCCTCATATGAAGAGATGGAAGCCAAACTCGTCGAGGAGTACGCGAGAGAGATAGCCCCCGCCAAGCAGAGGGTGATCGCGGCCGGTGGCCTCTATGTGGTTGGTACCGAACGCCACGAGTCCCGACGGATCGACAACCAGTTGCGGGGACGGTCCGGGCGCCAGGGCGACCCCGGCGAGTCGAGGTTCTATCTGTCCCTCGAGGACGAGTTGATGCGCAGGTTCCAGGGCGAATGGGTGACCTCCATTATGGATAGGCTCAAGCTCCCCGAGGACCAGCCTCTCGAGGCAAAAATGGTCTCGAAGTCGATTGAGCGGGCCCAGCGACAGGTCGAGTCACAGAACTTCGAAATCCGCAAGAACGTCCTGAAATACGACGAGGTGATGAACCGCCAGCGTGAGGTGATTTACGAATGGCGGGAGTCGATCCTCGAAGGTACTGCCGGTGAGGACCTGATAACCGACTGGATCGACGAAGTCATGGCAGAGACGGTGGAGATCGAGTTCAGCGGAGAATCCGTTCGTTCCAACTGGGACTGGGAGTCGTTCCAGCGCGAGCTGGGCCAGTTCTACCCAACCGAAGTGACCGCCGAGTCCACCTCCGGGATGAGCATCGACGGGGTGGTCGAGGCTGTAGTCGACGAGGCGCATCTCTTCTTCGCCAAACGACGCGAAGAGCTCGGCCCGGAGACGATGACGCGGGTGGAGAAAAGCGTGATGCTGTCGGTAATCGACAACAAGTGGCGGGACCATCTCTCAGAGATGGACTATCTCCGCGCCGGGATCGGGCTGAGGGCGATGGGCCAGCGTGACCCGCTCTCGGAGTACCAGCGGGAGGCCTATGAGATGTTCTCCGAATTGGTCGCTGCGATCAAACGCGATGCGGTGAAGTACCTGTTCCACGTCGAGTTGGCCCAGCCGGCAAGTCAGCCGAAGCGGGTCGAGCCGAGTGCCGCTGCGAAGAAACAGGAGCAGGCGGTGTCGGACAAGGTCGGACGCAACGACCCATGCCCCTGCGGGTCCGGCAAGAAGTACAAGAAATGCCACCTGCTCAAGGAGTCGGTCTGAAGCCGGCGCCCGCCCACTGAATCATGGCCATCGAGATAACCGATCCGAAGGCCTTCCTTGCTGAGCTCCGGAAGCGTCTCGATGATGCCCGCGAGTTCCTCGACCTCGATGCCAAGGGCAAAGAGCTCGACGAGCTGAGACTGCTTGCCGGGTCGCCCGATCTCTGGAACGATCAGGAAAGGGCGAGAGAGGTATCCCAGAAACTCTCCAGGTACGAGTCTTTCTTCGAGGTGGCGGACCGGCTCGGATCGACAATCGAAGACGCCGAGGTGCTCCTCGAGCTTGCTGCGGAGGCGAGTGACAATGATTCGCGTTCGGAGGCCCTCGACCAGCTGTCGGACGTGTCAACCGAACTGGACGACCTCGAGCTCGAGTCTCTGTTCTATGAGGAGTACGACGATGCCGACGCCATCCTCAGTGTCCACGCCGGGGCCGGGGGTGTCGATGCCCAGGACTGGGCGGAGATGCTGGCCCGCATGTATCAACGCTTCCTCTCCGATGCCGGATTCTCGGTGACTGTCGAAGAGGTGACCGAGGGTGAGGAGGCAGGGATCAAATCGGCCACTTTCTCGGTCAAGGGCGATCGTGCGTACGGAACCCTCGAGTCCGAGCGCGGGGTGCACCGCCTGGTGCGGATCAGCCCGTTCGACTCCAACGCCCGACGCCAGACCTCATTTGCAGGTGTTGACATCGTCCCCGATCTGGGCGACCAGGCCGACGTTGAGATCGATGACGACGATATCCGTGTCGACACCTACCGTTCCCAGGGCGCAGGCGGCCAGCACGTCAACACCACCGACTCTGCGGTCCGCATAACCCATATGCCATCCGGGATAGTGGTCCAGTGCCAGAACGAGCGTTCCCAGCTTCAGAACAAAGCCCGAGCGATGACGATGCTGCGGTCGAAGCTTGCCGAGAGACAACGCCTGGACCGTCTGGCCCATCTCGACGAGATCCGTGGCGATCAGGGGGAAGCCGCCTGGGGCCGACAGATCCGGAGCTATGTGCTCCAGCCCTATCAGATGGTCAAGGACCTACGGTCCGACTACGAGGTAGGCAACATCCAGGGAGTGCTCGACGGCGACCTGATGCCTTTTGTCGAGTCTTACCTGAGATGGCGGCGCGCCCGCCATGAAACGGCTGATAATTCCAGCTAGCCAGATGATCGCGGTTAGCGTTCTGGATGTCCGCGGAACCAGGAATCCCATCTGCGACACTCCCTTTTAACCCCATGATCCGACTCGAAAACGTAACCAAGGTGTACGAGGGCGGCACGGTCGCCGCAAACAACGTCTCTCTGGATATCCAGAAAGGCGAGTTTGTCTTTCTCGTAGGTCAGTCCGGGTCCGGCAAATCGACGCTGATCCGTCTCATGCTTCGAGACGAGCCGGTTACCAGAGGCACAATCTGGGTTGCTGGAAAAGACATCACCACCCTGCCGAAGTGGAAGATCCCGTATCTCCGCCGCAGCGTCGGGACCGTCTTTCAGGACTACAAGCTTCTCCCCAACAAAACAGTGACCGAGAACGTCGCATTCGCCCTCGAAGTGCTCGGCCGCCCGGCATCGGCGATCAAGCCCCAGGTAGAACAGGTCCTCGATCTCGTCGGCCTGGCCGACAAAGGGGAGCGTTATCCCCGCCAGCTTTCCGGTGGTGAACAGCAGCGGGTTTCGGTGGCCCGATCATTCGTGAACCGGCCCCCGATCATGTTGTGTGATGAGCCGACCGGAAACCTCGACCCGAAGACCTCGGTTGGGATCATGAAGCTGCTCGACCGAATCAACCGCACCGGGACGACGATCGTGATGGCGACTCATGACCACGCCATCGTCGACGCCATGAAGCGACGCGTCGTTGCTCTCGAAGACGGGTCCGTCACCCGTGACGAGCAGGCGGCCGGATACGAGCGGCGGCCCGAAGAGTGAGCCGATTCTTCTTCCTGGTCCGCGAAGCGCTCACCAATCTGAGACGAAACCTACTGGTAGTTGCCGGCGCCGTCCTCGCCGTTTTCATCTCGCTTTCCCTCGCTTTTGGGGCACTTGTTGTCAACGAGGTGCTGCGGGTGAACACGCTCGCCTGGCAGGACGGGGTCCACGTCATCGCATTCCTGAATGATGAGAATTCCGCGGGTGTCCCTCCTGGGGCCCATCTGACCCTCGTCGACGAGGTCGGGACCTGGGAAGAGGTCGAAGCCGTCGAATACTTCGACAAGAACGACGCCTGGATCGAGTTCCAGCGCATTTTCGAGGGCCAGGACGACCTTCTCGATATCGACCCGACGATTCTCCCCGCCTCGATCCGTATCGAGCTCATCGAGATCGAATTCCACAACTCGGTGCAATTCAGGCTCGAACAGCAGACTCCCGTGGTCCGGCAGGTCAACACCGCCGCCGAGGAGATCGAGCAATTGCAGAACCTCTCCAGCGTCCTCAATGTGCTTGGTCTCGGGATGGCGGTCGTGCTCGGAATGTCGGCGGTCGTGCTCATTGCCAACACTATCCGCCTCGCGATCTACGCCCGGCGCGATGAGGTCGCTGTCATGAAACTCGTGGGAGCGTCCAATTGGTTCATACGGGTTCCCTTCCTGCTCGAAGGCATGATCGAGGGCCTCCTCGGAGCCTCCCTGGCAGTGTTCACGGTTTGGCTGGGATCGTCGCGCCTCGCCGCCGCCACCCAGAGCTTCGAGTTGTTCCGTCTCGATGTGAGCAACCAGTTCTTCTTCCGGTGGGGACTGCTGTTCCTGCTCTTCGGTGCCCTCGCTGGTGTCGTCGGGTCGTTGCTCGGTCTGAGCCGGTACCTCCGTGACGCCGAGGGCGTCGGCGACGACATACCCGGAGGGGTTTGATCATGGCTCGCTCGGAGGAGTCCGGGCGGATCAAAGTGGTCGCCACCAACCGCAAAGCCCGGCGCAACTACTCGATAATCGACACTTTCGAGGCCGGGATGGCCCTGGTCGGTTCGGAGGTCAAGTCGCTCCGGGACGGCCGGATCGATCTGAAAGACTCTTTCGCTCATATCGATGGGGGAGATGTCTTCCTCAGCGGGTGTTATATCGCGCCGTACGAATTCGCCCGTGACGGAGGCCATGACCCAGAACGGCATCGCAGGCTCCTGTTGCATCGTCGTGAGATCGATCGGGTGTCAGGTCAGCTTGCCGAAAAGGGCCTGACTCTCGTCCCGCTTCAGGTCTATTTCAAAGACGGTAGGGCCAAAGTCGAACTGGGCCTCGCCAAGGGCCGAAGCACAGTGGATAAGCGGGAATCGCTCAAAGAACGGGAACACCAGCGGGAAATCGAGCGTTCTATGGGGAGACGGCGGCGTTAAACCCGTTGTTGTTGTCGGTGCGGGCTAGTACCGTACCGTAGACCCAGAAATCTGGGGGTGAAATGGTTTCGACGTTGAGTGTTGAAGCGTTGGAAGCGAGCCGAGGTCTCCGGGGCCTCGTTAACAAACCGGAAAAACCAATAAGTGCAGAAGATAAATTCGCACTGGCTGCTTAATTAAGTAGCTCGTCCGCCCGATCGGTTCCCGCACGATCGGGGTCGGGCGTCGCTTGTCGGGATGCGCCAGGCAGGGTCCAGGACTGCAGGGCAAAGATCAATTCTGGATAGGTACAGGAGAACTTGTTGTCAGAGTTCCTGTCACCGAAAGCTCGCTGACAACTGCGCTCGGAGATGCCAACGCAGATGGCTCAGCGGACCGGGGTTCGACTCCCCGCACCTCCACAGGCGGTGCTCACGAAAAAGTGACACCTGAACAGACGAAAAACCCGCCCCGATCGCCAGACGGCGAGAAGGGCGGGTTTTCTCAATGATCTCTACCGACTCGCACCGGGGTCGCCCGCCCGCCGTTTCAGGGAAATGTGGGAATTTGACCACACGACGCGGCCACCGATCGTCGCTCATTCTGAACCGTTTGCAGGAACCTTTCCCTCACTCCACACGTTTTGGAGTCATGACTCGACGTCTGCCCGCCCTCCTCGTGGTCATTGTTGTCGTCAGCTGCTCGACTCCGGAACAGGTGGGAACGACCGCCACGCTTCCCGCTATAACCTCGACGAGCACAGCCAGCACCCTGGCGACGACCTCGACGTCGATTCCCTCGACGACCACCACCACAGTGCCTCCGACGACAACAACGTCGCTGCGCGCGGGCAACTGGGCGGCGCTGCCTGTGGTCACGTCTAAAATCTCCAACATGACTCTCGGTTGGTGGGACGGATCGGCCTGGGTAGATGCCCAAGAGGGGATGGACCTGCCCGTTGTGGGCGGCGAGGACTACCAGGTCGCCTTGCTCGGGACGGAAGGTCGCACGACCACCGGTAGTGCCCGGGTCCCCGGGTGTGACATCTTGTTCCCATCCGAGTTCCCCGGAATCGAACTGGGCGATCCCGGACTGCTTTCCCATCCGTTGGTGGAGGGCGAACAGTCCGCAATCGAAGGTGTGGCAATCTCAGCGGGATGGGATCTCACCCCACATCACGTTGGCGCTGGCGAGGCACATCCCGATCTGGAGACGATGGCTGTCGACCTGTTGGTGGAGCGAGGATTCGAGACGGATTCGGCAGAAATCGTTCAGACCGTCGATGCCAACCTCGACGGGGGCGAGTTCATCGAGACGATCGTGGTGGTGGAGGAGACCGAGTTGGGCAATGAGGGCTCCGACGTCTACTCACTGGTGTTCCTCGTTGGCTCCGCCTCCGAGACCATGGTCATCGATGCATCGGTGATTCCATACGGTGAGACCGGATTCCCGGCGTCACTACGCGTTGGCGCCGTGGCCGACCTCAACGGAGACGGAGTCATGGAGGTCGTTCTCGCCGGCATTGCTTGGGAGAATCGCTGGGTCACCGTCTACGAGAAGACCGACGATGCGTTCGTCAGGCGGATCGGCGCTGGCTGCGGGGTCTGACACGTGCGGAGCAGAATTGGAGCACCGGCCTCGCTCTGGCTGGAGCCATTGTCGCGGCGGCTCTTATCGTCATCGGCTCGGCTGTGCCGGAAAGAGGCCGTCGGGCCCGACCGCCGACGACCTACGTCAAGTCCTGCTCCTCGATTACCTCGTCGAGGTTGTCGGGATCGCGCTTTTCGGCTCGCAAAGAAAGCCAGATCGTCACCGTGAGGACGATGGCAATGAAGGCGAGGCTCGCCCATGTCGGCACGTGGTACCACTCGGCGATCAACATCTTGACGCCGACGAACCCCAGAATGAGGCCGAGGCCGAGATTGAGGTAGCGGAAACGGCCTGCCATTCCGGCCAGCACGAAGTAGAGGGCACGCAACCCGAGGATGGCGAATGCATTCGACGAGAAGACGATGAAAGGCTCGCGGCTCACCGCCAAGATGGCTGGGACCGAGTCGATCGCGAATACCACGTCGGTGCTCTCGATGAGGACCAACACCGCGAACAGGGGCGTAGCCAGTAGGCGGCCGCTGCGTCGGGTGAACATCTTCTGCCCGTCGTACTCCGTCGTCGACGGAATCAAACGGCGGAACACCTTGAGCACCGGGTTGTCCTCGGGGTGGATCTCCGCATTGTCGTGCCGGGCGATCCGGAAGGCGGTGAAGATGAGGAAAGCCCCAAATACGTAGAGGATCCAATCGAAGTTCTCGATCAGTGCCACTCCAGCGAATATGAAGAATGCCCTCAAAACCAGCGCTCCGAAGATCCCCCAGAACAACACCCGATACTGATAGGCGGCGGGTACTGCGAAGTAGTTGAGGATCACCGCCCACACAAACACGTTGTCGACGGAAAGGCTCTTCTCGATCAGGTAGCCGGCGAGATACTCACCTGCCGCCGGCCCGCCCTGCCAACTCAAGATCACCAAGGTGAATGACAGACCGATGGTGATCCACACGGCCGACTCGATTGTCGCCTCCTTCATGCTGATCGCATGGGGCTTGCGATGGACGATGAGGAGGTCGGCGAACAGCAGGATGCAAATACCTGCAATCAGGGCGACCCACGCCCACCCGGGGACCTCGAAGCTGGCGAAGTCAGTCTGGGCGCTTTCTACCGCGAGTACTTGGGCCATTGGTGGCAACGTCATGCTCAATCCAAACCTTCTCGGGGCCCGGAGCGGGGGATGCCCGACCCGGACGCGTCTGCTGTCCGTGTCGGAGGTCTTGCCCAACGATATTTGACATCGTCCCGGGGACCGGACGTCGCTCAATCCGACGCCAGGATGACGGCATCCCGGTATGGGGGCTACTCCCCTCCGTATTGGGGAATCTAGTCGAACTTGAATCAAATACATGCATCGACACCCCCGGTTCTCACCGCCTCGATCTGACGCGGCGCGTATCTCGTATGTCTCAACCGAAGCACGTCGTCGGCCGATAACGATTGTCAATGACTTGTTGTCCCGCGCCTGCCCGTGATTCGGCCTTTGCCCTGCCTGTGGCACTAACACCGATGGCCGGCGAACCGCTATGACCGAGTTCTCAGGGGACGGTGTGATCGGATGCGATCCTTCGGGAATCGTCACCTTTTTCAATGCAGTCGCCGAAGAGATGACCGGATGGAGTGGCAGTGAGGCAGTCGGGATGGATATCTCCGAAGTATTCGTCAGGATCGACCAAAACACCCGGGACGTCCTTCCATCCCCGGCCACCGGAGGGCACGCGGGCGACCGTACCCCTGGAGCCAGGTCGTCCGGCCTGCTCTTGGTCGGGCGGGGAAAACGAGAGTTCCCGATCGAGTCGAGCGTGTCGCCGGTCCTCGAAGACGGCGTCGCCGCAGGTTCGGTGATTGTGTTCCGCGACGTGAGTGCCGCTCTGGCGATGGCCGAGGAGATGACCCACTCCTTCGAGCACGACTCATTGACCGGGTTGCCCAACCGCCTCCTTCTCAAAGACCGCATTGACCAGGCGATCGCGACCGCTCCCCGTCATGAGAGACAGGTCGCGGTCCTGTTCCTCGACCTCGACGGTTTCAAGCACATCAATGACTCTCTGGGACATCCGACCGGAGACAAGCTGCTCCAGTCGATAGCCCAGCGTCTGGTTGGATGTGTTCGGACTTCCGACACTGTCAGCCGCCAGGGTGGCGACGAGTTCGTCGTTCTCCTCACCGAATCCCAGCAGTGGGAGGATTCCGTTGTGGTCGCCGAGCGGATCCTCAAAGCAGTGGCACAGTCCCATCCGATCGAAAACCACGATCTCCATGTCACCACCAGCATCGGGGTGAGCGTGTACCCCGACGACGGGGAAGACGCCGAAACCCTGATCAGGAACGCAGACATCGCCATGTATCAGGCGAAAGAAAAGGGTCGCAATGGCTACCAGTTCTTCAAGCCGGCGATGAACGTGCGTGCCGTAGAACGACAATCGATCGAGTCGAGCCTGAGAAGCGCCCTGAAGAACGAGGAGTTCGTGCTCCGGTACCAGCCCAAGGTGGACTTGCAGACCGGTTTGATCACCGGCGCCGAGGCATTGATTCGCTGGAACCATCCTTTGCGCGGCGAACTGGCGCCGGGCCAGTTCGTGTCGATTGCCGAGGACAGCGGCCTGATCCGCCAGATCGGCCGCTGGGTGTTGAAGGAAGCCTGCGAGCAGGCGCGCGCATGGGTCGATGAGGGTTTGCCCCCGATCAGCATCGCGGTGAACGTGTCAGCAGTCGAGCTGAGCGACGACACCTACGTGCAGAGGCTCTACGCAACGCTGAGCGAGACCGGGATGGATCCTTCCTTCCTCGAACTGGAGCTGACGGAGAGTGTCCTGATGAAGCACGCCCACTCTGCGGCGATCATCCTTCAGACCCTCCGCAAGACCGGGATCCAGGTCGCCCTCGACGACTTCGGCACCGGCTATTCCAGCCTCAGCTATCTGCGTGACTTCCCGATCGACTCGGTGAAGATCGATCGGTCTTTTGTCGACGAGGTCACATCTGTGGTCGAGGACACAAGCATCGTCAAGGCGGTGATCAGCATGGCGCGGAACCTCGGCCTGAGAGTTGTTGCCGAGGGTGTCGAGAACCTCGACCAACTCGAGTTTCTCCGAACCCACGCCTGCGACGAGGCACAAGGCTACCTCTTCAGCCGGCCCGTCGACCCTGACGCATTTGCGGAGTTGCTCCGCTCCGGGTTCGGCTCCGATTTCAAGGGATCGGAAGACGGTATGGAAGACATGGTCACGGGGTTATCGTCGTCTCTCACACTCCATTAGGAGCGACGACGAGCACAGCGAATTCGAAGCTGGTTGTCATGGTCGGCCAGATGGGCGTGGGAAAGACGACTGTCGGCCGGTTGGTAGCCGACCGCCTCGCCCTCGACCTCTACGACTGTGACGCTCAGATCGAAGCGGTCACAGGCCGGGCCAGCAGAGAGATTGCTCTTAGCGACGGCGTCCCGGCACTGCACGCACTCGAGTTGTCGGTCCTCGAGTCGGCTTTGGAGCGCGCACCAGCCGTGATCGCCGCTGCCGCCTCGGTTGTAGACACCAGTGCGGGACGGGATGCCCTCGCTGGCGCTACCTGTGTGTGGGTCGATCGGGTACCCGATGTCGCTGCACGCCCGTTGGAAGATCACCGACGCAGCGTGGGCGCCGACGAGCACCTGGATCGGCGGCGCCCGGTCTACAAGGACCTGGCGGATATTGTACTGACCGGGCCCGGAACGCCAGAAGAATATGCCGATCGGGTGGTTGAGTTCCTCGGCATGAAACCCTGACCCGATGTTTCGCAGGCACTGCCAGGGGTAAAGGCCCTTCGAGAGGTCTGCGACGGCCCTAAACCCCGAGAGGTGATTGTGTAATGGCCGAAAAGACAAAGCTGATGGTCTGGATCGACCAGGATCTGTGCACCGGAGACGGAATCTGTGAGGAGATCGCCCCAGATGTGTTCGTCGGGCGTGAAGACGGGCTCTGGGTGGTGAAAGAAGATGCGAAGCATTTCGGGAACAACGTGGTCTTTGACGGCGAGGAGGCTCCGGATGGTGCCCGGGGCCTGGCCCGGATTCCTGACGCTCTGGTCGAAGATGCGGTCGAATCGGCCGAGGAGTGTCCCGGGGAGTGCATAATGATTGAGCCCTACTCGGAGGATGCTGTCCATGCTGCATGACGAGAACAATCTGCGCCCCATCGAATCGGTGATCCTCCGGATGCGCGACGAAGGGCATGACTCCCCTGAAATCGGCAAACGTATCGGAAAGAAGCCGGGAACGGTCGACAGGATCGTCGAGATGATCGAACACAAAGAGGATGTCGAGCCTTCACCCCGTGAGCGCTCCGGGGCCCGCCCGTTGGAGCGGGTGATCCAAAAGCTCCGCGCCCGCGGCGAGACCTATGGCGAAATCGGGAATCGGCTGGGAAGAAGCGGCGAAAACGTTCGTCGTGTCGAGGAGATGACTACCTACCGCCAGAAGGACTGAGCGGAGCGGTCAGTCGACAGGTCACAGCGGCACCCGCCAGGTTGGTAGCCGACATCGTGCCACCAACTTTCCCCACTGTCGAATAGCTCTCCCTCCGAGACGATCACCGTGCGCCCGGGTTTGACCACGTTGGCAACGACGCGGAATGGTCCGTCTTTGGCCGGGCGAAGCAGGTTGATCTTGTTCTCGATCGTGATTCGGGGTAGGGCCACGTTGAGCTCGTTCAAAGGTGGCCCCTTTCCTTCAGGATCGCCTCGAGTCGCGCAATCCGCTGCTCGACTTCTGCCCGGCCGCTGCCCTCGTCGATGCTCTGGTTGATCGCCTGAGCGTCGGCGGGACCGTTGAATGCACCGGTGCCCCCGAAACCGCCATCAGCCGCTCGGGCAGGATTGAGGTATTGCTTTCGAATCGACTCGAGCTGCCTGTGGCGCTGTTTGAGTTCTTTGATTAGCTCTGAAGATGGCCGGGTGTCGTCTCGGTCCTGGCGATAGGAAGCAGCTTCATCTCGAAGCCTGTCCCGCTCGACGTGGAGTTCGTTCCTGGCCGCGAAGTCGCTGTCGCCTAGCCCCAGCAGTCGATCCTGAATTGCGGCGAGCTCGCGGTTGATCTCTTCGAGTCGCTCCATCTTCCCTCCTGACCGCGGCGTCGCGATTACCGTGACCGCAAGTGAGCGGATTTCCCACCAATGTACTCGTGACGGAATCGTCGCCTCGCGATGGGCTGCAGAGCCTCGGTGCCTTCGTCCCCACTGAAGCAAAGATCGGATTGATCGACTCTCTCGCAGCGGCCGGAGTGAAGAGCTTCGACGCAGTCTCGTTTGTCAACCCGAAAGCAGTGCCGCAGATGGCCGACGGATCCGAAGTCATTGCCGGCCTCGACGACAGAGAAGACATCGAGCTGATCGGCCTGGTCCCGAACATGAAAGGTTTTGAGGCCGCCATGGCTGCGGGTGTCGACACCATTGGTTTGCTGACCGCGGCGTCGGACGAGTTCAACCAGCGCAACATCAACGCCACGGTCGACGAATCGATGCACCGCATCCGGCGGATCCTGCTCGAAGTGCCGCGCGGGGTCGAGACCCGGGCATATATCTCCACTGCAACCCATTGTCCGTTCGAAGGCGAACAGGAAACCGATTGGGTTGCCCACCTGGTCGAGACCCTCCTCGATTGGGGAGCCGAGAGCGTCTACCTGGGAGACACGATCGGCAAAGCGACTCCGGCCCACATCGAACAGCTCCTGGCAGATGTCCTCAAGGTGGCCAAACCCGAGCAGCTGGGGGTTCACCTCCACGACACTTACGGCCAGGCACTTGCCAACACCGTGGTCGCTCTCGACCACGGAATTGCCCGGATGGACACGTCTGCGGGTGGTTTGGGCGGTTGTCCTTACGCCCCAGGTGCCACCGGCAACCTCGCGACCGAGGACCTGGTCTACCTCCTCGACGGGCTCCACATCGAACACGGCGTCAGCATGGGCGGTGTGGCGGAAGTCGCATCCCAGTTCTGCGAAGTCCACGGACTCGATTACAACAGTCGTGCGGGCAAAGCGTGGCTGGCCTCACAGGAGAGTGAATGAAGTCCATATACATCGATGAAGATCTCGACTCGATCCGGACGGGAGTCCGGGAGTACGTCGAAAAGGAGATAGTTCCCAAAGGGGATCAGTGGGAAAGCGACCGCGCCATCCCTAGAGACGTGTTGGACGCGATGGGCGAGCTCGGGTACTTCGGGCTGAGGATCCCCGAGGAGTACGGCGGTCTTGGGATGGGAACCATTGCTTCGGTGGTTTTCGCCGAGGAGCTCGGGCGGTCGACCTATGGGGGCTTCACGATCACGGTCCTCGTACACACCGATCTGGCGTCTCCCTACGTGACAAACTTCGGCACCGCTCACCAGAAGGATCGCTACCTCACGAAATTCGCCACTGGCGAGTTGATCACTGCGATCGGGGTCACCGAGCCTGATGCCGGGTCCGATGTCGCTGCCATGCGCACCACAGCGCGCCGTGATGGAGACGGGTTCGTCATCAATGGCACCAAGATGTTCATAACCAACGGCGCGATCGCCGACGTGGTCTTCATCGCGGCAAAGACCAACCCCGACGTCAAAGGCTCGAGGGGGGTTTCGATTTTTGCTGTCGAGAAGGGAACCGCAGGGTTTCGGGCGAGTCGGGCACTCGAGAAGATGGGATGGCATTCGTCGAACACAGCCGAGCTCGTGCTCGAGGACGTGTGGGTCTCCGCGGACAACCTCATCGGTGAGGAGAATCGCGGCTTCTACTACATCATGGAGAACTTCCAGAACGAGCGTCTTGCCATCATGGGACAAGCGCTGGGGGAGGCACAGCGAGCGATCGAGCTGACCGTCGATTACCTGAAAGGGCGCCAGGCGTTTGGTGAGGCCTTGTGGGAGAAACAGGCGATCCGGCAGCGCATCGCGATGCGCCAGTCGGAATTGGACGCAGCCCGCGAGCTCACCTACCGGGCGGCATGGCTGGTCGACCAGGGCGAGGACGCGGTCCGGGAGGCGTCGGAGGTGAAGGCATTCGTTGCCGAAACCACCAACCGGGTGGTCTACGACTGCGTCCAGTTCCACGGCGGCATGGGCTTCATCGCCGAAACCGATATCGAGCGCCTCTATCGCGACGCCCGCATCCATTCCATCGGCGGCGGTGCCACCGAAGTAATGCTCGAAGAGGTCGCCAAGCGTCTCTAACCCTTTCCTAAGGCGCAGCGACTCACATATGAGACTTCACGGGGACGGTTCGAGGCTTAACTGACTCTCAGTGCGGCGGCCGCAATTTCCTCAGCCTCGAGAGGATTCCAGCCAAGTTCCATTGCCGACCAAATGGTTTTCGACTGCGGGTAGAACAAGACCGGCACCAGCCCGTTGACGACGAGCAAAGCGGTCAGTAACCCGGTCCACGGAACATCGGGCCAGGTGATCAGGACTCCGGCGCTGAAGGTGATAAGGAAAGTTGCGAAGACGACGGCGGTGTTGACGATAAGTGCGCCAGCCCAGTATCCGGGTTCCCGTTCGAACTTGAGCCCGCAGGATTCGCAGTGCTCCTTGAGGGCGAAGTACCTATCGAATGCAGAAGCACCGCACCGGGGACACTTGCGTCGCAGGGCACGGCTCAACCGCTTCAGGAACGGTGTTGAGGGGTCTCGGGCCATCACCCCATTATCGTGACGCCGATGGATCAAGAGGAAAGCCGGCGTCTTCGCCAGGAGTATGAGGATATTGGGCTCGCTGTCGACACAATGGCCGATGATCCAATCCAACAGTTCAATGAATGGTTCGCCGGGGCCGTGGCGGCCGGCATCTACGAACCGGATGCATTCGTCCTCTCCACCGCCTCGGTGGACGCGGCCCCGTCAGCACGGGCGGTCCTGTTGAAAGGGATGACCGAGAGGACACTTCTGTTCTACACGAATACGGAAAGCCGGAAGAGCGTCGAGATCGGGGCAAATCCACAGGTCGCCGCGACGTTTGCCTGGTTGCCGCTCCATCGACAGGTTCGGTTCGAAGGAAGGGCAGCCCGCGTCGACGACGCTGTCGCCGATGCGTACTTCGCATCGCGCCCCCGTGGTGCACAGATCGCAGCCCACGCCTCGCGACAAAGTACCCCCGTCGCCGACCGCGAGATCCTCGAGCGTGTTTACGCTGAGACCGACGCCAGGTATGGCGATGAAGTTCCTCGCCCGCCGTGGTGGGGCGGATGGGAGATTACCCCCGACATGGTGGAGTTCTGGCAAGGTCGCGTCAATCGGTTTCATGATCGTCTCCGTTACACCCGCGCTGGCGATAAGTGGGTGATCGAGAGGCTGCAGCCATGAAAGTCCATGTTGTCGGCTCGTCGGGGACCTTCCCCACGCCGTCGAATCCGGCGTCGGGCTATGTGATCGAGAGCGGAAGCACCAGGGTCTGGTGCGAGGCCGGGCCCGGCACCTTCACCCGCCTGCCAGTTGCCACAGACCTCATCGATGCAGTCTTCCTTTCTCACCGTCACCCGGACCACTGCACCGATATTTTGACTGCATATCACGCGTGGACCTTCAGTCCTGAGCCGAGATCGGGGATCCCCCTCTACGCAAACCAGGACGTCTTCGATCACCTTGCGGCGTTTGTCGGCACGGATGTCGACAACCTCTTCGAGGGCACATTTGTCCCTCATGTTGTCGAATCGGGCCAAACCGTTGTCGAGGGAGACCTCGAGATTTCGTTCGTCGACGTGAGCCACTCCGTTCCGGGGATCGGGACGAGATGGGTCGGAGACGGACGCACCCTGTTCTATTCGGGCGATACCGGCCCGGGGGAGTGGGCAGATAACCTCGGCGGGGTCAACACACTCCTGTGCGAGGCTGCTCTACAGGGAGAACGTGATGATGGGGGCAGGATCCGCCATCTCACTGCTTTCGAGGCGGGCCAGATCGCACGCGAGGCCGGCGTCGACGAGTTGGTTCTCACCCACATCCCCCCATACATGGACATTTCGATTTCGGTCGCTGAAGCAGAGTCTGTGTTCGGACGGCCGGTAGGGCTCGCTGTCCCGGGAACCCGCATCAAGGTTTGAACCGGGCTGCGCTCCTGGCGATTCGGTCCCCATCAGCAGTTACCGTAGGCCCTGATGACAGAACGAGCTAACGACCAGACCCGTCCCATCCGCCTCGAGATTGGCTACACCGATGCCACCCCCGGGTCGGTGCTCATCTCGATGGGAGGCACCCGCGTTTTGTGCACCGCCTCGGTGGACAACGACCTTCCCCGGTGGATGAGAGACTCGGGCAAAGGTTGGGTGACAGCCGAGTACGGGATGCTCCCCGGCTCGTCTCCGGAACGGGTGCACCGTGATCACATCTCCGGCGGCAGGGCGAAGGAGATCTCACGATTGATCGGGCGGTCGCTGCGGGCCGCGGTCAATTCGCAGGCGATGTCCGAGCTCATGGTGCGGGTCGACTGTGACGTGATTCAGGCCGACGGAGGAACCCGGACCGCCGCGATCACCGGGGGCTGGATCGCCCTGCATCAGGCTCTGTCGCATGCGGTCGAACTCGGATGGATCAACGAGGTGCCGATCGTCGACGAAATCGCAGCCATTTCTGTGGGCATCATCGATGGCCAGCCCATTCTCGATCTCGATTACCAGCTCGATGTCAATGCCGAAGTGGACATGAATGTTGTCATGTCGGGACGCGGGCTGTTTATCGAAGTCCAGGGAACCGCAGAGAAAGCACCGTTCACAAGGGACGAGCTCGACCAACTTCTGGATTTGGCCAGCAAGGGCATATCCGAACTTCACGCCCTGCAGAGAGAAGCTGTCGCTCCGTGATTCCGCGCTTGGTCATTGCATCCAAGAACAACGACAAGGTCTCCGAAATCGAAGGTGTCCTCACCGTCGCCGGACTTGCCGACTCAGTCGTGCGCGGCCTCGATTGGCCCGAGGTGGATGAGACCGGCGCAACACTCGAAGAGAACGCTCTGCTCAAAGCGCGCTCGGTTGCCGAGGTCACCGGATTACCCGCCCTCGCCGATGACACCGGACTCGAGGTCGTCGCACTTGGAGGCCGACCCGGAGTCCACACCGCCCGGTATGCGGGGGAGTCGGCCACGTATGAGGAGAACTACACCAAGTTGCTCGGTGATCTGAGTGGCATCGATGATCGCCGGGCCCAGTTCCGTACCGTGGTCGCACTGGTCTTCACTGATGGGTCCGAGATCATCGCCTCAGGACAGATCGACGGCGTCATCACCCGTGAGCCGAGAGGCGAGAGCGGATTCGGCTACGACCCGGTGTTCGAGGTCGACGGTCGCACATTCTCCGAGATGGCTGACGGTGAGAAGAATGTGATGTCACACCGCGCTCGGGCGCTTCGCGCGTTGCTTGCGCAATCAGGCCTCTGATGCCTGACCGGGCACAAGTCGTGATCATCGGAGCCGGCTTCGGAGGTCTCAACGCCGCGAAGTCGCTCAAGAACGTCGATGTCGACATAACGATCATCGATCGCCGTAACTTCCATCTATTCCAACCTCTGCTCTACCAGGTGGCGTCGGCTGCCCTCAACCCGAGCGATATCGCTTATCCGATTCGGTCCGTCTTCAGGCGGCAGCGAAATGTGAGGCGCATTGTGATGGGAGAGGTGATCGGCTTGGACCTGGACAGAAGGAGGGTGCAGCTGGCCGAGGGTGCCGATGTCCCCTTCGACTACCTCGTTGTCGCCAGCGGGGCGACCCACTCATACTTCGGCAACGACCAGTGGTCGGAGTTCGCCCCCGGTCTGAAGACGATCGAGGACGCCCTCTACATCCGGCGTCAGATTCTCTCCGCTTTCGAGGAGGCCGAGCGCCACCCGGATCGCGCCGCAGAGTTGCTCACATTCGTGGTGGTCGGCGCCGGTCCGACAGGAGTGGAGATGGCCGGGGCAATGGCGGAGATCGCCGTCCATGCGATGTCAAACGAGTTCAAGCACATCGACCCCACATCGTCTCGGGTCGTGTTGGTCGAGGGAGCTCCGCATGTACTTCCGGTCTACCCCGAGCCTTTGTCCATGAAAGCGAAGCGACAGCTGGAGACGCTCGGCGTCGAGGTCGTTACAGGATCGTTGGTCCAGGGTATCGACGATGCGGGCGTCACTTTGGGGGATGGGACCAGGATCGAGTCCGAAACCGTGTTGTGGGCCGCCGGCGTCAAGGCATCGCAACTGGGGGAGTTGCTCGGTGCCCGACTCGATCGCGCCGGCCGGGTTGTTGTCGAACCTGATCTGTCGATCCCTGGGCGGTTGAATGTGTTCGTGATCGGTGACCTCGCCACGCTACCGGACGTCCCAGGTGTGGCCCCGGCAGCGATGCAGATGGGGAAATACGTGGCCCGGCTCATTCGGTCCGACCTGATGGGAAAGGACCGGAAACCTTTTGCATACCGAAACAAGGGCAGTCTGGCGACGATTGGCAGGGCACGCGGCGTCGCCGACTTTGGCAAGATCCGATTCTCGGGATTCCTGGCTTGGGTGGCATGGCTTGCCGTGCACATCTTCTATTTGATCGGGTTCAGAAATAGGGTTCTGGTGCTCATCTCCTGGGCATGGAGCTACGTGTCGTTCCGCCGCGGGGCGAGGATCATCACGGGTCAGCCAAAACCGGATTGACCTCCGGGAGACGCGCCTGGCGCAATGCCGGGGTCCGAAGGGCTGCAGTGTCATGATGGGCCCACCATTGGCGATTTGTGACCAGGAGATCGAATGAGGGGCGAACAGGAACGGCGGTTGCAGGAGTTGTCGACTTTGCTCGCCTCACTGAGCGACGGCGAGTTGTCCCAGGCGAATGGCGGTCTCATCGCACTGTGCGATCTCCGGGGAACGGAGAGGGTTCACGCAGTCTGGGGCTCGATGCGCGACCTATGCAAAGAAGAGAGATTCCACCGGCGGGCTTCGATCTGGTACGCGGAATCCGACCTTATGGGCGGGCACAACGTCTACGTCGAAGGCGAGGAGAGCGGGAAGTTCGCCGCCTATTGCACTCCCTATGAGGACAGCTGCTGGTTCGGTCCCGAACGGGAAACTGTTACTGAAGCCCTCGAAGACGGCAGACACCATCACCCCGGCCACGAGCCGAAACTGATCCCCTGGTGGCAACAGGCGCGATAGGCCGCCAGCGGGCTGTTTGGCGACAAAAATTGCGTATCGCCGCCGATCTCGAGCGCGACCATCTTCTAGCCCTTGTCGCCCGTAGTCAGGCGTGCGAACAGCTTCCTTCAACACCGACCCAGTGGATCCTACTTTGGCCCCCTCATCTGCGCGCCAAGTAGAGTCGGATCCAGAGGCGAGGTTGCAGCGGGCTCAGCCTCAAGCAATGGCGGCTCCGTGCCTCGCGGCCGCCCGGTTGGTGGAATCGCACTTCAAGGAGGTAACGCGATGAAACGAACCTCGACCCTCGTCACGGCCATGCTGCTGACGCTCCTACTCGCTCTCCCGGCCAACGCCTCGAGCGTCCGCTTCGTGGAGGATTTCGATTCGATTGTGGTAGTAGGGGTAGGCGATAACGACATCGGTGTCTTGCTGGCGAGCATGCAATGCACGTTCATCAAGCGTGTCGTGCACCCAGACGGGAGCGCTACCGAGACCCAGCATTGCATGATCACCGGACCATTCCTTGACTTTGGGCCCGAGTATGCCGGCGATGTTCCGGACGCGACCTACGTGGACAGTGGGGGTGAGTGTCTTTGGGAGTCCGACTATTGGTTGGGGACAACAGGGGAGAGCATCTCTGCCAATAGATACACCTCGGTGGCGATGCCATCAGGAAATGTGTACGTCAAAGCTGAATATCGAGCGGACCTTCTGACAGGAGAAGAGTGCGGGTGGTGATCCAAATAGATCACTGATCGAAGAGGGCCCCGGCTCGGCCGGGGCCCTCTTCTAAAGCCGAAACGAAAACCCCTCACCCTCCAGGTTCAGAAGTCTCCGTTGTCTCGCGACATCGCTCGTGCGGGTGAGAGGACTTGAACCTCCACGGGATCTCTCCCACAGGGTCCTAAACCCTGCGCGTCTGCCATTCCGCCACACCCGCGTGTGAGAGGTGCTCTTGAAACTCGGTCGCACCCCAGACTCTTGACTGTGTAGTGGGTCGCCTGGGATTCGAACCCAGAGCCTGCGGGTTAAGAGCCCGTTGCGCTGCCAGTTGCGCCAGCGACCCAGCCGAGACTGATTTTAACGTTTGGATAGCCAATGCCCAATGCGTGGAGATTCTTGCCGCGTCTAACCATCTGGGCGGCTTGGACGGTCACCACGAAGGTTGCGTGAATTGTCGCGACTCGTGGTCATGACCGGACTTGAGACGGTGGTCGGGCTGGTCGGACTTGAACCGACGACCTCGACGTCCCAAACGTCGCGCGCTACCAAGCTGCGCCACAGCCCGGCGGCTCAGAGTAACCGCCAATGAAATTCTATTGGATTTGAGTCTTCATTCGACTCATGGTTCTCATCCTGTGACAGTTTGAACACACAACCTCGCATTTAGCGATCTCTGCGAGCAGCCGATCTGTCCCAGAGCTGTAGACGAGCTTTGAGATGAGAGACTCCTTGTCGAACAGGTGGTCAAAATCCATGGCTTCAGATGGCAGGCGGCGTCCGCAATCAGTACAAGGGACATTCTTAAATTGGCCAACGAGGGCTTTGTTGGGTGCGATCCTGCGTTTTCGCCTTGCCGACAGGATCCGAAGGTGATGTGCTTTGTTGCCTGGGACGGCATACCACTCGCGCCACGCTGTATTGGAGCACTCCCGGCAATAGCTCTGAATACGAGAGCGTTCCTTGTCTCGATAGTTGTATCGAGAGAGCGGAAGATCCCTTTCGCAACGTGGACAACGCTTCGTGTTGGACATGCTTCAATCGTGACATCCTCATGTGACACTTTGATGCGGCTGGGCCAACCAAGAGGATTCCGACCAGCCCGACCAACCGTTTAGAATTGACATTGATTCGCGGGTGTAGCTCAATGGTAGAGCTCCAGCCTTCCAAGCTGGTGGTGAGGGTTCGATTCCCTTCACCCGCTCGAATGGGCCGCCTCTAGGGGTGGTAAAACCAGCCGCAAGCCCCCGTAGCTCAACTGGATAGAGCGACGGACTTCTAATCCGTAGGTTGGGGGTTCAAGTCCTCCCGGGGGTGCTGGTGGCCCATTCCAACATGGTGGCCGTAGCTCAGTCTGGTAGAGCACCTGGT
>JBGTNX010000016.1:0-5767 GCA_041742825.1 Acidimicrobiia bacterium
GAAGCGTCGGGAAGCACCACCCGCTCTGCCGAGGAGTGGCTGATGTCGCGCTCATGCCAGAGGGCCACGTTCTCCAGGCCCACCTGGGCATAGCCGCGCAGCAGGCGGGCCATCCCGGTCATCCGCTCGGAGAGAATCGGGTTCCGTTTGTGGGGCATCGCCGAAGAGCCCTTCTGGCCTTTGCCGAATGCCTCCTGGACCTCGCCCACCTCGGAGCGCTGGAGGTGGCGAATCTCGGTTGCCATTCGTTCGATCGAGGCGCCGACCAGGGCGATTGTCTGCAGCCAGTGGGCATGGCGGTCTCGGGCGGTGACCTGGGTCGATGCCGGCTCTATGGCGAGACCGAGTTGCTCACACACATGGGCTTCCACTTCGGGTGGGACCTGGGCGTAGGTGCCGACCGCTCCCGAGATCTTGCCCACGGAAACCGACTCCGCTGCAGCCTTCATTCGACGGAAGTCCCGCTCCAGCTCGAAGGCCCAGCCCGCCAGTTTCAAACCGAACGAGGTTGGCTCGGCCCAGATCCCATGGGTGCGGCCGATCATGTAGGTCTGTTCGTGCTCATGGGCCTTTGACTTCACCACCTCGAAAAGTCCGGCGAGGCGTGCCAGTAGCACCGCACTCGCCTCCTTGAGCAGGACCCCTCCGGCGGTGTCGAGGACGTCTGAAGAGGTCAGGCCGTAATGGACCCAACCGGCGGCTTCGCCACCGGCATTGCTTCCGAGCAGGTCGACGAAAGCGGCGAGGTCATGGTTGGTGACCGCTTCCCGCTCGGCGACCTCATCAGGAGTCGGGCACGCCGCGTCGCGGGCGGCGTCGGCGAGCCCGTCGGGGACTTTGCCCAGACGGTTCCATGCCTCCAGGGCGAGAACCTCTACATCCTTCCAGACCTCGAGCTTGCGCTGTTCATCCCAGATGTCGCCCATCTCGGCAAGGGTGTATCGCTCAATCACAGTTGGGGATGATGGCACGTCAGGACCGGGACACAACGCAGGTAGTCTCCTGGCTCGGAACTCGCTACCGAGCGTCCGCAAATCCACGTGAACGGAGAGGACTGATGAAGAAAGTATTCGGGCTCGCGATTTTCCTCACGCTCGCGGCTTGTTCGCAGAGCAATGTCTTGGAACTGTCGGTCGGGGACTGTTTCGACGACGACGCGTCATTTTCCGAAGAGGTCTCCGACATTCCACTCATAGAGTGCTCCGAGCCGCATGACAACGAGATCTACGCAGTGCACACAATGAGCGAGGCCACATACCCCGGTCTCGATACCACCGGTGAGCTCGCCGACGAGCAGTGCGTTGGCGGGTTCGAGAGTTTTGTCGGTGTCGGCTACGACGTCTCCGAACTCGACATCGGTTGGCTGGCTCCCACGGAGGAGTCGTGGTCGGGCGGTGATCGGGAAATCGTCTGCTTCCTCTATCGGATCGACCTCGAGAAGATGACGGGGACGATGGAAGACTCCGGCGTCTGAATACCGGACAGCAGATGTCCCTGATTTCGCCTAGCTTCATGTGTCGATGCGGCAGCTGACAAACCATCAGGCGAGGCGATTCGCCCTTGCCGCCCAGGGGTTCAACGACGTCCGTCCGTCCGGGAACATCGATGTCAGGCACTTCCGAAAAGTGATCAAACAGGTCGGGATCGTCCAACTCGATTCGGTAAACGTGTTCAGTCGCACCCATTACATGCCCTTCTTCTCTCGCCTCGGCCCCTATGACCGGGATGGGCTGGACCGGTATCTGTGGGGGTCGGGTGAACTATTCGAATACTGGGCCCATGAGGCGTCGCTCATCCCGGTCGAGGACCATCGCCTGTGGCGTTGGCTGATGGAACGAGAGCTGCGCTGGGAGCGTTTCGTCGAGGTACAGAAGGACCATCCGGAGTACCTCGACGACGTCCTGGAACAGGTGAGGACCTTCGGGCCGATGAAGACATCCGATCTCAAAGACCCGGGAGATCGCAATGGCAACGAGATGTGGGGCTGGTCCAAGGGCAAGATCGCGCTTGAGGCTCTTTTCGCCCAGGGCATCGTCACCACTGCGGACCGGCCCAACTTCACCCGGATGTACGACCTGACCGAGCGGGTTGTCGGCGCCGAGCATCTCGGTCCTCCCGAGTTGACCGAGGACGAGGCGATCCCGACGCTGATTCTCAAGGCCGCCCGCCACCTGGGAGTTGCCACCATCCGGGACCTCATCGACTATCCCCGACTCAACCTGCGTCGGAATGGGATCAATGCAGCGAGGGCGGCTATCGCCGATCTCGCCAGTCGCGGCCAGCTCGAAGAGGTCGCGGTCAAAGGGTGGGACCGCACCGCCTACCTCCACCCTGAAGCCAAGTTGCCCAGGCAGGCGCGCGGCACCGCCCTGCTTTCTCCATTCGACAGCCTCATCTGGTTCCGCGAGCGCACCGAACGACTCTGGGACTTCTACTACAGGATCGAGATCTACGTGCCAGCGGCGAAACGAGTCCACGGGTACTACGTGCTCCCCTTCCTCCTCGATGGAGACCTGGTGGCCCGGGTCGACCTGAAGACTGACCGCAAGGCGCGACGGCTCCTGGTCAAAGGTTCGTTCGGCGAGAGCGGGATAGATCATGCCCACGTCGGTGCCGAACTGATGAAGGAATTGGAGAGGGCGGCGTCGTGGCTCGGCATGGACGAAGTCGAGGTCTTCCCCAACGGTGACCTGGCCCCCTTCGTCCGATGACCTCATTGCCTCCGACGACGGCAAGGATCAGATTCAGGCAGTATCGGGACGACGACCTCGATGATGTGGTCGCCATGTTCGGCGACCCGCAAGCCCGCCGGTTCTATCCAGAGATGGGCACCATTGATGCCTGTCGCGGCTGGATCGAGTGGAGCCAGAGAAACTACCGGGACCATGGATTTGGGTTGTGGGCGATCGAAGATCTGTCAATCGGAGAGTTCTTCGGGGATTGTGGTCTCACCTACCAGCCAGTCGAGGGAGACCGGCTGCTCGAAGTCGGGTATCACCTGCTGCCTGAGCACCGTGGCAAGGGGTTGGTCACCGAGGCGGGCCAAGCCTGTGTCGACTACGCATTCGACGACCTCCGCGCGCCGATGGTCTGTTCCACCGTGCATCCGGAAAACGCCGCCTCGTTAGCGGTCGCCAGGAGGATCCACGCTTTCGAGCGCACCTACCTCAAGGACAACGGCCAGACCCGGGTGCTGCTCTGGACCGAGTCGGTAACAGGGTCCTGACCCAGCCCGAACCCGCAAACAATTCGGTTGAAGCTCGCCTTTCGGGCCACTCGTCGGCCGGATGGCAATAGCACCGGTTGGCACGAGGCCGCGCCTCCCGGGGCTTGAGGACAAGGCCGCCTTCGATGGGCACCCTGATCAAGTAGGGAAGGCTCGACTCGGGAACGGGATTGCGGGCGATGAGAAATGGCACCACGTGTCGAGTCTGCCACGCGTTGGCTTGGTTTAGGCTTGATCTGTGATTCCTAACACGGTCGAAGGTCTGGCCGGAAAGCTCGACGAGTTCGACTATTTCAGCGACGAGAGCCTCACTGTCGCGATCCATATCGCGGTGCAGCTGGGGAGACCCCTATTCCTCGAAGGTGAAGCCGGAGTCGGAAAGACCGAAGTGGCCAAGGTCCTTGCCAGGATGTCGGGTGCGGAGCTGATCCGTCTGCAGTGTTATGAGGGCCTCGACGTCGGCCAGGCTCTATACGAGTGGGATTATGCCCGCCAGATGATGGCCATTCGGCTTCTCGAAGCCAGCGGGAAGGGCCCCGATGCAACACCCGAGGACATCATGAGCCGGGACTATCTGATCGCCCGCCCTCTTCTCAAAGCAATCGAGGCGAGCACTGCGGGCAACCGGCCGGTCTTGCTGATCGACGAGCTCGACCGGGCCGACGAAGAATTCGAGGCGTTCCTCCTCGAGTTGCTGTCCGATTTCCAGGTGACGATCCCCGAAATCGGCACAATCAAGGCCGAAGAGCCTCCGATCGTCGTGCTCACCTCGAACCGGACCCGGGAGATCCACGACGCGCTCAAACGCCGTTGTGTCTACCACTGGATCGACTACCCGACTCCAGAGCGGGAGTCGGCGATCATCCAGCGTAAAGTCCCGGAGTTGAATGCAGCTCTCGCCGACTCGGTGAGCGAGGCGATGAGCAGGTTGCGCCACGTCGACCTGTTCAAGCCGCCCGGTGTTGCCGAGTCTCTCGACTGGGCGGAGTCGCTCCGGCTCCTCCAGGCCGGTGAGCTGTCGGTCCCTGTCATCGAGTCGACGCTCGGCGTGTTTCTCAAGTACAAGGACGACATCGACCTGGTGAGGAGCGCGGGGGTCGAATCCCTGGTCGGATGAGTGCCGCGACGCTGATCGACCAGTTGAGCCAGTTCGCAGGCGCTCTCCGCGGCCGGGGGCTGGCAGTCACCGCCGATCAAACCGCCGACATGGCCCGTTCTCTGCAACTGGTCGACATCGCCATCAAGTCTCAGGCGCGAGCCTCGTTGCAGGCGCTGACTGTCACCGACCCGACACAGATCCCGGTATTCACCGAGGAGTTCGAACGCTTCTTCCACCGGCTCTCTCCGCCGATGCTCGTGTCACGCAACCCGGACAAGACCGAATCGTCGAGCGGGGCAACGCTGGGACTGCACGGATCGGTGGGTTCCGATGAGTACGACGGAGTCGCCGACCGCTCCGGCGCGTCCGCCGTCGAGACGGTCACGCGCCGCGACTTCGCCGAACTGAGCGACGACGATCTCGCCGAGGCCAGGCGCTTGATCATGACAATGCTCTGGCACCCGACCGACTACCGGACCCGGCGCTGGGCCCGGTCGAATCATGGCCGGCGGCCGGATATGAGGCGCACTCTTCGACGTGCCATCGGTCCCGAGGGTGACATGATGTTGATGAGTTGGAAGGAGCGCACCCGCAAACAGAGGCCCTTGGTGATCATCGCCGACATCTCCGGGTCGATGGAGGCTTACTCGGACATCTTCCTCGTCTTCGCCCATGCTGCCCAGCGACGGTTGCGCGACGTCGAGATCTTCACATTCTCCACCCACCTCAGCCGGATCACCGAAGAGATGAGGCGACGCGACACCAAGACCGCGCTGCAACGTGCCGCTGCGCGTGTTGCCGGCTGGTCGGGGGGCACCCAGATCGGCGAGGCGCTCGCCGAGTGGAACCGCCACTGGAGCCGGAGACTGGCCCGTGGGGGCCCGGTCGTGCTCATCCTCTCCGACGGTTGGGACTGCGGCGACCCCGACCTGCTTAGCGTCGAGATGGCCCGGCTGGCGCGTTCGGTCCACCAGGTGATCTGGCTCAATCCGCTGGCCGCCAGGGAGACCTATGAGCCCTTGACCAGGGGGATGCAGGCGGTGCTCCCGCACGTCGATCATCTCCTCCCTGCAGCTAGCGTTAGTGACTTCCAGGGAGTGGTGCGGATCCTCGATTCGATAGCCGGAGTCAGAGCATGAGAAACCAGATGGAGACTTGGAAGACCTGGACCGACGAGGGCAAGAAGGTTGCCGTCGCCACCGTGATCCGGGTCTACGGCAGTGCGCCGCGTCCCGAAGGCTCCAAGTTCATCGTCTCCGATGCCGGCGACATGGCCGGTTCGGTGAGCGGGGGATGTGTCGAGAACGATGTCTTCCTCCATGCCCAGGAGGTAATCGAGACCGGGAAGGCGAAGAAGGTGACTTACGGGATTGCCGATGAGGACGCCTTCGAGGTTGGCATGGCCTGCGGCGGTACCATCGAAGTCTTCATCGAACCATGGT
>JBGTNX010000017.1:0-76624 GCA_041742825.1 Acidimicrobiia bacterium
GGCTTGCCGAGCACCTGGCACCATGCGTCGACGAGGCCTTGCGCGATCGCTTCCGGTGTTGCTGCAACCGGTCGCGATGACTGCACCTCGCCGACGGCAACCTGAATCCGTGCCCCCGAACCGGTCGGGGTTATCTGCACGTCCACGCCGGGATCGGGTTCAAGAGATCGTTTCTGGCCGAGGGTTACCCGGGGCCGAACCAGGCCTCTCACCCCATAGGCCACCAGGAGCTCGTGCACTTCTCTGAGCACCTTCACTTCATCGGCAGTCGACGAAAGACGCAGGTTGAGGCCACCGGCATCGGAGGCAAGATCAACGGCGACAGCCTCGACCCCGTCGATGTCCTGGATGCGGGTGATCAGTCCCGGCGTCACGATGCGGCCCTCAGCTTGCGGCGCCATCCCAGGAACTTGACGACGTCGCCCGGCGTTGTCTCCGACATGTCATTGCCGTACGCGGTATGAACTCTCCACTGGAGATAATCGGCGGAAGGACGCAGCCCACGATGGACACGCACAGCGAAGAGAAACCTCAGAGCCTCCCACAAAATGGCAGGTCTGAAGGCCAAAGCTCCCACGGTTTTGCCCACACCCGTATTCCAGCTCATGTTTCGATAGCCATTCCCCTCGGCAAGTCTACCTCCCACAACGCAGAAGTGTCAGTAAAGTCTGGTGAAATTCGCAAGACCCGGGAGATTTCGTTGATCGAAGCCAGCCCACAGCAAATCGAGCTCTTCGGCGAGCGATTCCACCGAATCGCAAGCAACGTGGAAACAGTGATCCAGGGCAAACGCGAGGTTATCGAACTCGTCGTAATGGCTCTGGTCGCCGAGGGACATGTCCTGGTCGAGGATGTCCCCGGAGTCGGCAAGACCCAACTCGCAAAATCAATCGCCCGCAGCATCGACGGGGCCTTCAACCGGATTCAGTTCACCCCCGACCTGCTCCCCTCAGATGTGACCGGAGTCTCGGTTTGGGACAGGAACCGCAGTGAGTTCGAGTTCAAGCCCGGCCCTATATTCGCCAACATCGTCGTGGGCGACGAGATCAACCGGGCCAGCCCTAAGACCCAATCTGCCCTCCTCGAGGCAATGGAAGAGCGCCAGGTCACCTCCGACGGGATGACCAGAGAGCTGGGGCTCCCCTTCATGGTGGTGGCCACCCAGAACCCTCTCGAGCACGAAGGCACCTATCCCCTGCCGGAAGCCCAACTCGATCGGTTCATGATGCGGGTAGTGATCGGGTACCCGAGCCGTCAGAAGGAACTGGAGATGATGGACACCCACGGGGTCCGCTCGACTTTCCTCGACCTCGAAGCCGTAGTGACGACTGACGAAATCGGCGAGATGATCTCGATTGCCCGTGGAGTAACTGTCTCCCAGTCGGTGAAGACCTATATCGTCGACCTGGTCGAAGGCACCAGGAACCACTCCGATATCTTGCTCGGCGCATCGCCGCGGTCGGCGCTCTTTCTCCAGAGACTCGCCCGAGCCCGCGCCGCAGCCGAGGGCAGGGAATATGTGACGCCCGACGACGTCAAGGCCCTGGCGGGCCCGGTCCTGATCCATCGGATGTCGCTCCGGCCGGAAGCCCAAATGAGGGGTGAAACCATCGACGAGATCATCGACGAGGTGATGACCCGCCTCCGGGTTCCCGGGACGACTTCCCGACTCGCCACCTGATGCCGACCGTCCGCGGTTGGGCGTTGACCGGTAGCGGGGTCGCCCTGATCATCCTCTGGTACGCATTTGGTGACCTCGAGCTCCTCCTTGCCGCAATCTTCGTGTTACTGCTTCAGGTCGGTTCCCTGGCCTATGTCCGGACCCGCAAGCCCCGGCTCTCGATCGCGCGCCGTCTCGGGTCGGCGACCGTTCACGATGGCGAGACCACCACGATCAGCCTGCTTGTGACCAATGAGGGAAAACATGCAGCTGCCAACCTCACCATCGACGACAACATCAACAACCTGGGAACGGCCAGCTTCGAGTGTGCGCGGATCTCCGGCGGTGACCAGGCTTCGGCGACGTACCGTGTCACCTGTCGGCCCCGCGGCGTCTACCGCGTCGGTCCGACGGAGGTGCACCGCGGCGACCCCTTCGGTCTCGCCCGGACCAAGGTCGGCACCGGCCCCGTCGACCGAATAGTCGTGTACCCGGCTGTAGAGCCACTGACCGGATTTCCGATCGTCCGGGGCCAGGACCCGGCGATGCAAGCCTCGCGGCCCGAGCACGCACGACGTGGCGGTGAGGACTTCTACACCCTCCGTGAATACCAGCGGGGAGACGACCTGAGACGGGTGCACTGGCCATCCTCGGCTCGCACCGACGAGTTGATGATCCGCCAGCTCGAGACCCCCTGGCAGTCACGTGCCCTAGTCCTCCTCGACGTTCGATCCGCCAGCTACGAATCGGGTGCAGCGTTCGAAAAGGCAGTATCCGGGGCGGCAACGGTCGTCACCCACCTGGTGACCTCCGGCTTCGATGCCGATCTGTGGGCGGGAGACGCCGAACCTCTCGATGCGTCTCGCTACTCCTCGGTGATGGAGCGCCTCGCCCTGGTCCAACCCGACTCCGCCATCGATATCGAGGCCGTAGCTACCCGGATCCGCCAGAAAGGTGGAGGTGGGGCTTTGGTGATGGTTACCGGTGTCGCCGACCGGGCCCTGCTCTCGGTGCAGCAACTGCTGTCTCGCGATTACCCCACAGCGGTTCTCATGTCGGCTTCGACGACAACGTCGCAAACACTTGTCGGCTTCCACAGACTCGGCGTCCCGACGATTTCGGTGGCACCCGACGAACCGTGGGCTCCGGCCTGGCTAATAGGGATAGACACATGGTCAGCAACACGCTCAGCCGGATAGCGGGGCTCGCCGCATTCGCCTTGATGATGGCCCGTCTCGGGCGACTCTTCGAGGCGGGCGGTGAGGCACCGGCGTGGCATCTCATCCTCGTCGCCGCCGCTTTTCTCGGCGGGGTCGTGTGGTGGCTCCTCTCGGAGACAATTTCTTCCCGGCGTGCCGCGCTCGGCCTTTTCGGCGTGGCGGGAATCCTCCTCTTCCTGAGGATCTCCGTGGCCCAGACCCTGGTGGTCGGTTTCTTCCCGGGCCCAGATACTCCCGCTGCACTGATGGCAGAGCTGGGAGAATCATTCGACATCATGCGGTTCGGGGTCTCCCCGGTCTATCCAAGTGCCGGGTTGGTCGCAATCCTTGCCGTTGTGATGTGGGTGATAGGTGCTCTGTTTGTCTGGGGCGCCACCCACGGGCCGGTGGCGGCGATGTCGCTTCCCTCGATTGCGATGTATCTCCAGTTCGCCGTCATCGACCGGGCTCCGGCGGGGCGGGGCTGGATGGGCATGGCGGCCGCAGTATTCGCACTGGCTGTGGCGGCTATCGCCAACGACAGGAAGAGCTCGGCAGGCCGTGTCCGGGATTCGAGCGGACGGCCACTGCCCCGCCATGGGGGCAGCCTCGCACTTGCCATGGCAGGGATAGTTGCGATTTCCTCGGTGGCTCTCGCCACTTCGGCCTCCCAGGTGGTCAGCGAGTCCGGCAATGTCAACTGGCGCAGTGGTGGCGGCTACGGCGAGGGTTTTGGCGGAATCTCGTTCAACAGATTGGTCGGCCTGCAGAAACGGGTCATCTCACGATCGAACGCCGAGCTGTTCCGGGTCACCTTCGACGGGAACGCACCCGATGCCTCCCAGATCTATTACCGGATGGAGACGCTGAGCCGCTATGACGGCCAGAGTTGGTTACCTGGCGACGAAGAACTCCAGCGATACTCCCCGACGACTGCGGGTGGCGACCCCGATCACTCCTACCAGGGAACGACGGTGACCTTCACCCAGCGGATTCGGATCGATGCTCTGCGGGGGCCGTTGGTGCCGACAGCCGGCATTGCCACAGCTCTGCAGAGCGACACGGACGACATCAATCAGTTCCAGGTGGCTCCTGACGGATCCCTGATCAACCAGTCGCAACTCGACGACGGTATGTCGTACCAGGTCGAGGCGCTGTACCCGATAGAGCGCGCCGACCTCAACGGGCTGGCCACGGGTCCTGACGGCCAACTCACCCCGCTGTTCGCCGAAGCAGGAAGGGTGGGCGCTTTCGATGTCGAGCCCTCCACGCCCCCGGGCGAGCTCGACCGCCCCGAGGACATCGACCGCTATCTCGAACTGCCGGACGATGTCTCGTCGGAGATACCAGCGCTGGCACGTGAGGTAACCTCCGGTGCTCGCTCCGACTTCGAGAGGGCAACGCTGCTCCAGCACTGGTTCCGGGACAGCGGGACCTTCATCTATTCGACGGAGGTGACTGCCGGCCATACCGACCTCCAACTCGCCGACTGGTTGACGGAGGAGGAGAGTCAGGACTACCGGACCGGCTACTGCGAGCAGTTCGCCGCTTCGATGGCAGTCCTGGGAAGAGCGCTGAATGTGCCCAGCCGGGTGGTCTGGGGCTTCACCCCCGGCGAGGAGATCACCCAGAGCGACGGGACCACCGCAATCATCGTCCGCGACAACAACGCCCACGCCTGGGTGGAGATGTGGATGGACGGTTTCGGTTGGGTGAAGTTCGACCCGACCCCGCGCTCGGATGGGGCCCTTCCCCAGACCTATACCGCGGAGTTCGATCCCTCGCTCTACGTTGCAGATCCCGTCGACTTACCGGGGACGATCAACCAGCCGGGGTTCGACGAGGACGGACCACTGCTCGGCATCGACGACACCGACCTCGGTGGAACCGAAGGGGGTGCGGCTTCCGGCTCCTTCCCCATCTGGGTGCTGACTGTCCCGTTGTTGATCCTGCTCGCGTTCGCGATCCCGCTGCTCAAGGGGCTGCGGCGCCGTCGGAGGATGGCGACGATCCGGACCGGGGACATCACCGCGGCCTGGGACGAGATCGTCGACCAGCTCTCCGATCTCGGCGAGGCCGTGCCCGACCACAACACCCCGGTTGAGTTCGCCCTCGCCACGGACCGATCACTGGTCCCTGTGGCCCGCGCCTATGGCGCTGCGATATACGGGGGTCGAGCCAACGAGGGAAAGGTGGACGACTTCCTCGCGGTCGAGCATTGGATCAAGCTCAGATACGAAGGCGGAAGGCGGATGCGAGCCCGGTTCAACCCGTCTTCGCTGCTCCGTCGCCGCAAGCAGTAACGCCGGCGTCGATCAGCCGGAGCGGCGCTCCTCGGCGATGTCGTCCTCGACCCGTCGCAACATCGTGAGGAATCGCTCCTTGTCGAGCTCGAAACGGGTGACATCCTCCTCGACTTCGCGTGCGATCTGGTCGATCGCGACGAAGAAGGAGAGCTGACCCTCGCGGAGTGCATCGAGAATCTCGCCTTCGTCAGAGCTCAGCCTGAAGATGGTCTGCCCGTCGGTCACGAGTTTTACTTCGGAGAGATGATTCTCCATCCCACCCTCGCGGCGGAGATAGTCCCACGCCCGGCGCACGCGCTGCAGAGACATGCCGTTGTCGAGGAGGCTGCGGACAACCCTCAAGGCAACAAGGTCCCGGAACGAATAGAGGCGCCGAACACCGGGTCGGCCTCCGCTCTTCTGAACCGAGGGCTTTACCAAACCGACCCGGTCCCAATAACGTAACTGGTGGTGTGTGCAATTGGTCAGCCGACATGCCTGTTCGGCCGTGAATGCCTGATCCACTCTTTCCTTCCTAAAAACGTCGACCTGGCGCATTGAGCCAGGTTTCAAAATCTGTAACTCGGCGATTGGCTCCACCCCGGAGGAACGCCATGGGGACGCAACCTTAGCCGGTTCGACAAAGGGAGGAAGGATCGCGAAATTCGCCGTCAGACGACTTGATCGGTGTTGTTCTCTCCAGCCTCTGTGGAGACCAACCTCTCCCGAAGAGCGGGCACGAGCACGCTCACTGAAGCAATGAGGACAGCAAATCCGACAAGCGCAAAGATGATGTTCTGGGCGAAGAAGAACAAGATCACTGCAAGCCCGATTACGGCACCGGCGATTGCCAGGCGCACCTTCACCATCGGCGTCCTGTCGATGTTCTCTACGGCGCGTGCCAGCTCCGGATCTTCCTCATAGAACTGACGTTCTATCTCAGCGAGGATCTTTTGTTCCCGATCGTCTAATGGCATTGGGTGGGCTCTCGTCTTCCCTGTCTCTTCCAACTTTACACCGGGTCTGGAGTCAGTAGTCCATAGATCAGTCGGTCTTTTTCTGCCAGTCGAGGAGACGGGCGGGCTCGACGGATGCGGGGCCGAAGCGGTCCTCGACATCCCCGACGACCTTTGACACCCGACTCCACGATTCGTCGTCCCCGAACAAGAGCTGGGCGCCTTCGGTCCCAGTCTCAAAAGATGATCCCGCCAGGCCGAGCAGTCGCACCGGGCGCTCGGCGGGCACATCGGACAGCAGCTCCTTGGCAACCTTGAATATCTCCCTCGAGCCGTCGATTCCCTCAGATCTGGTCCGCGATCTGGTCACGGTGGTGAAGTCGTCGTACCGCACCTTGAGGGAGATGGTTCGTGGCCGGACCGATGCTTGCCTCAGCCTCATCGCCAGACGCTGGGAATGAGCCAGCAGCGCCGACTCGACGAGATTTCTCCCTTCCAGGTCGTGGCTGTAGGTCTCTTCGACAGATATCTGCTTGGTCTCGGCTACCGGCTCCACGCTGCGAGGGTCGATTCCGTTGGCGAGGGCGTGGAGATGAGCACCTTGGGATGGTCCCAGCGCCGCAGATATCGTCGCTTCGGGAAGTGCGGCCAGATCCCCGACCGTGCCAATGCCAAGCCTGTGCAGACCGGCCAGCGTCGCCGGGCCAACCCCCCAGAGCTCCTCGACCGGCAGCGCATGCAGGAACTCCTGTTGCCCTCTCGAATCGATGTGACGGAGACCGTTGGGTTTGGCTGCTTTCGAAGCTAGCTTGGCCACGAATTTCGTCGAAGCGACGCCAACCGATGAAGGAAGCCCGATATCGGATCGGATCTTTGCCCTTATCTCCTCGCCAACCTCCACTGGTGAGCCGTAATGGTGGCGGAGCCCGCCGACGTCGAGGAATGCCTCATCGAGGCTGAGCCCCTCCACCCTCGGGGTAAACGAGTTGAAGACTTCGAAGACCCGCCCGGACACCTCACCGTATTTGCCATGGGACGGCGACACAACGATGAGCTCGGGACAGAGCCGTCTGGCAACACTCGTCGGTTGAGCCGACATGACTCCCGAACGTCTAGCCTCGTAGGAAGCGCTGGCGATCACCCCGCGATTGCCGGTGCCGCCTACGGCCACCGGCCGGTCGCGTAGGTCACCCCGGGTCAGGCGCTCGACTTCGACGAAGAACGAGTCCATATCGACGTGCAGGATGGGTTCGGACCACATGTATCAGCGAAGATACCTGGAGTAGCAGGCAGAACGGGCCAAACTACCGCCCAATGTCAGCATTCGTTCACCTCGTTCGTCATGGAGAGGTCTCCAACCCGGGCAACATCGTCTACGGCTCCCTTCCCAACTTCGGGCTCTCGACTCTGGGCGTCGAACAGGCGCGCAAGGTGGGCCGGTATCTCGGTCCGCGCGCGGTGGTGGCAATCTGGTCGTCGCCCCTGGAGCGCTCTCTGCGGACCGCTGAAGAGATCGCAGCGCGTTCGGGGGTTCCGGTGCGGGTGGACGCCGATCTGACCGAGTGGAACGCAATCGATCGCTGGAAGGGAAATTCCTGGCAGGACATCCCGTCGAAGTTTCCCGGGGAGCTCGAGGCGTACCTGGAGCATCCCGAGGCGCTGGGATTTGCCGATGAGACGCTTTCCGACCTCGCAGAGAGAATGGCCGAAGTCGCTCGAAGGCTCGACCAGGTACACCCCCACGGTGACGTGGTGATCGTCTCCCACCAGGATCCGATCCAGGCGGCCCGGCTCCGCCTCATCGGCTCACCGCTCTCCAATCTCCAGGAGGACAAGCCAGCGCACGGTGCGGTCGTCACATTGCGTCCCGGAACCACCTGGGTCGAGCAAACGATGTGGAGCCCCGGAGACACTCCTGGCTTCGGCGAGCATGCCGATCTCAGGGCTGTGGCCAACGAAGACAAGCCCGACGGTCCAACTTCGGCTTGAAGGCACCGGCTGCGACAATAGAGCCGTGAAACCGACCCTGATCGCTGCAACGCCGATGCTGGCGGTCTTGATCTGGCTCGGTGCCATCATGCTCGAACCAGGCCCCTACCACCCCAATTCTGTACTCCTCGTCGGTCTCGGCTGGCTCCTCCTGTCAACTGTTGCCACTGTCGGCCTGGTGCTTGTGGGCGGGCGCTGGGCGCTGCGCACCCTCATCGTTGTCCTCGGGACGACTCTCTGGGTCGGAACCGTGATTCCCCTCTCCTCCTGGAACATGGCTGGTCTGGGAGCTACGGCACTGGGCCTGATCCTGTTGCTGTCACCCCGTCAACATCGGCTCATCAGGAAGCTCCCGTCCGCGAGTGGCCCTCCCGCCCGATCGGTGATCGTGACCCTCGGGGCTTTGGGTCTCCCCCTTGCCCTCGGCCTGGTACCAGCCGACGCCAACGCCTGGGTGATCGTGATGGCGGCGTGTGGGCCTCTGACCGCCCTTCTCTACAGCCGGACCATTCCCGGAGGCCTCGCCGCCATTCGTTTCGGGCTGATCGCAGCGTCGCTCGCACTCGCGGCGTTGATGCCTCTCCCCCATGCGATTGCTGCGGTGGTGTTGTCCGCAGCAATCACCGCGATTGCCTGGTCGTCCGACGTCGCTGTTGCCTTCCGGCCCCTGATCGAAAAGGGGACGAGTTATGCAATCCCTCCTGAACTGGCACCGAAGGAGATCCTCGACCGGGCCGGCATCGACGAGAAGGGCCAGGCCCTCTGAGACGTACCCCGAACCCCTGGATTGTCATCCCATCCCTGACGGTCGGGCTCCTCGCAGGGCTTCTGGGTTGGTTCGTGACGGATCTGAGCTGTACGGCCTCCGACCCGGTCGGGGCGATGACCCACTGTTACGGCTGGTCGGCGGCGATGGCCGCAGGGGCATTCCTCGTTGTGACAATCGGGATGGCACTGGTCCTGGTGCTTGTCTACCGCAGCCTTGGGGAATGGCAGGAAGCGCGGGCCAGGAACGAGGATCCTCCCGGCCCGGGATATGAGGTCTAGTCGGACAGTTGGTTAGGCGTTGAGCTTGGTGTGGACGAGATCGACTGCCTGGCCGACCGTCATGATCGACTCAGCTTCCTCATCGGGAATCTTCACCCCGAACTCATCTTCGAGTGCCATCAGCAGCTCGACTACTCCGAGGCTGTCGACATCGAGGTCTTCTTCGAAGTGGGCTTCATCGTTGATCTTCTCTGCGTCGAGCCCGAGTTCGGACACGAGCACTCCGGTCAACTTCTCCGATACTTCGTTTCTTTCCATTTCTCGTTTCTCCTATCTATCAGTTGGGAAGAACTTACAGGGTGATCCCGCCGTCCACGGCCAAAACCTGGCCTGTTATGTAGCTGCTTGCATCGGATGCGAGAAATCCGACCGCCTCGGCGACCTCCTCGGGCTGTCCGAAGCGCCCCAGCGCAACGGCTGCGGAGGCCGATTCCTTGACACCCTCACCAAGGGCGTCCGTCATGTCGGTCTCGATGTAACCGGGTGCAACCACATTCGAGGTGATCCCCCGGGAGCCGACTTCTTTGGCGATCGACTTGGCGAAGGCAATCATCCCCGCCTTGGATGCGGCGTAGTTTGCCTGGCCGGCGTTGCCGGAGATTCCCGCAACCGACGCGATCGAGATGATTCGGCCCCATCTCGCCTTGAGCATTCCCCGAAGCGACGCCTTCGTGCAGAGGAAGGCCGAGCGGAGGTTGGTCTGAATCACCGAGTCGAAGTCTTCGTGGGTCATCCGGAGCAGGAGATTGTCCCTGGTGATGCCGGCATTGTTGACGAGAACATCGACCGTTCCCAGTTCGGCTGCGACCAGGGCGAAAAGGCCGTCGACCTGATCGGGATCGGAGACATCGGCTTGAGCGGACATCGCCCGGCCCCCGGCCGACTCGATCCGGGCAACTACGTCGGCGGCGGCAGACGAATTGGCCGAATAGTTGACCACAACCGCGTGGCCGTCTTCGGCGAGTCGTAGCGCAATTGCCCTTCCTATCCCCCTCGAGCTACCCGTCACCAGAGCTACCCGGGAATCACCGCCGGTCAAGCCAACTTCTCCGGGACCCCGAAGAAGTCGAAGTTCGACTGGAGTATCTCGAGCGTGGTGCGATCGACAGGGGGCAATTCGGCGTCGCTCTCCTGCAATGGCTCGACCCGGTCACCCCAGCGGACGATTGCCGAGCCCCAGGTAAGGCCGCCTCCGAATGCGGTGAAGGCAACTATGGAGCCGGGCGAGATCTGTCCCTGCTCCAAAGCCTCGGTTAGTGCAACCGGGATCGTTGCGGCAGAAGTGTTGCCGTATGAGTGGATGTTGACGAACACCTTGGCGCTGTCGACACCCAGCCGACGGGCGGTGGCGTCGATGATCCTGACGTTTGCCTGGTGCGGAATGAGGATGTCGACATCCTCCAATTCGAGGCCTGACTTCTCCAGGGCCTGGAGCGAGCTTTCCGCCATCTTGGTGACGGCGCGTCTGAATACCTCCTGGCCATCCATCCTGATTGCGCACTGATCCGGGGCGCGCTGCGACCAGTCGCCCTGGGTACCGTCTGCAGGCACCTCGAGGAACTTGCCCGCGGTCCCGTCGATGCCGAGCTCGGAGCCGAGCACGCCAACACCGTCCTCGCAGGGTTCGAGGACCACGGCCCCCGCTCCGTCGCCGAAGAGGACACAGGTGGTGCGGTCGGTGAAATTCATCAGGTGATGGAGCTTCTCGGTGCCAACCAACAAGACGATCTTGTTGGTCCCGCCCCTGATCATGTTGGCCCCGGTAACCAGCCCGTAAACGAAACCGGAGCAGGCGGCATTGAGGTCCATAGCTGCCGCGTTGATTGCGCCGATTTTCTCCTGCACCCGGGAGGCAGTCGAGGGGATGATCGAGTCGCCGGAGCATGTGGCGACAAGCAACAGATCGACGTCATCAACCGACCTGCCGGCCGCGGCGAGGGCGCGCATGCAGGCAACCGCCGCCAGATCGGAGGCCTCGACATCAGAGATCCGGCGCTCTTTGATCCCGGTGCGCGTGGTGATCCAGTCGTCGGATGTGTCGATGATCTGTTCCAGATCGTGATTGGAAAGGACGTTGGGAGGCATGCACTTGCCCCAGCCGGTTATCTCAGCATTCATCATTCACACCTTTGCTACTGATCCATCGTACCCAGTGACTCAACCGCTGAGTCGATGTCATCCCGCGATGACACGGTAAACACGTTTGCGTCAGGAATCGTCCGTTTCGCCAGCCCCGCCGTCACGTCGCCAGGCCCGATGTGGACGAAGGTACTGACCCCGGATGCGGCCATGTTGCGGAGCGACTCCTCGAAGCGAACCGGTGAAGTCACCTGTTCGACGAGCTTCGCCCCGATCGAGTTTGGCTCATGTGGCCGGCTTGTCACGTTGGAGATGACATCGAATTTGGGTGTGGCGAAGCTGACATCAGCCGTCAATTCGGCAAGATAGCCCGCAGCCGGGGACATGAAGGAGGAATGGAACCCGCCGGCAACTTTGAGGGGAATCACCCGTCTCACTCCGAGGTCCTTGCCATGTTCCTCCAGCCACTCGAGATCGGCGGAGCCTCCGGCAACGACGATCTGGCCCGGAGCGTTCAGGTTGGCAAGCTGTAGCCTGCCCCCTTCGCTCTGGTTTTCGGTGACGACTCTCTCCGCGAGCGCTTCGTCGCCCCCGATCAGTGCTGCCATGCCCGACGGCTCCATGTCTGCGGCACTGGCCATGTGCTTCCCTCTGCCGGCAACCAACCGCAGACCGTCCTCGAAGCTCAGAGTCCCGGCTGCCGCGAGGGCGGTGTATTCGCCCAGAGAGTGGCCCGCAGCTGCGATGGGGAAAGTGCCCACCGCCTCCCGAAAAGAGAGCCACAGGGCGTAGGAGACGGCAAAGAGCGCGGGTTGGGCATGTTCAGTACGGGTCAGGTCTTCAGCAGGACCGTCGAGACACAGCGTCCGCAATGACCAGCCGAGGATCGAATCGGCGGTCTCTCCGAGCAGGACGGGGTGGGCTTCGAAGCTGTCAGCCCCCATGCCGACGCTCTGACTGCCCTGGCCGGGGAAGAGAATCGCGTAGCTCACTGAGTTTTCGACCCCGCCGGCCCGTCAACGGTTACGACAGAGCGGCCAGCAGCCCATCGACATCGTCCCGGTCGACGTCGCGATGGGTGACCAGGCGCCAGCCACCGAGCATGGGCGGGTTCGCTCGCACTCCCGCGTTGTCCAATCTCCCTTTGATCTCATTCCAGGCCATACCCAGAGCCTCGCTATCGACGCGGACCATGTTGGTCTCCACATCTGCCACGTCCACCGACCCGGGAAATCGCTCTGCAAGGCCTGCGGCGAGGTAGGCGGCGAGGTCATGGTCCTCAACTAGCCGCTCCCTCTCCGAAAGTGCAACCCGCGCGGCAGCGGCGATGACCCCGGCCTGGCGCATGCCTCCTCCCAGCCTCTTCCGCAGGTACCTGATCTCGGATATCGAATCCCGCGGTCCGCAGACGATGGAGCCGACCGGCGCTCCCAGGCCCTTGGAGAAACAGAACTGGATGGTGTCGGCGTGTTTCGACCAGGTCGCCGCGTCGATTCCGGTTGCGGTGACCGCGTTGAAGATACGAGCCCCGTCGATATGGACCTTGAGCCCTCTTGCTGTCGCAGTTGCCGAAGTCTCTTTGAAGATCTCATACGGGATCACCCGGCCGCCGGAGAGATTGTGGGTGTTTTCCCAAACCATGAGGCTGATCCTGGGAAAGAACCCGACTGCGTCCATTGCCCGGTCGACGTCTCCGGGCATTATCTGACCGTTGGGGTTGGAGACGGTCCGGAACCCGACACCGGAGAGGGCCTGGGGTGCGCCGCCCTCGATGCTCCTGACGTGGCTAGCCTCGTTGGCCAGCACCTCCTCACCGGGGCTGGTGTGGAACATGATCGACAGTTGATTGCCCATTGTGCCGGTCGGGACGTAGATTGCGGCTTCCTTGCCTGTGACCTCGGCGGATTCCTCCTCCAGGAGGTTCACGGTGGGATCGTCGTGATAGACGTCATCCCCCACCGGAGCGTCTGCCATCGCCTCGAGCATTGCCGGAGTGGGCCGGGTGACCGTGTCGGACCTGAAATCGGCGCTGCCGTCGCGAAAAGCCATGTGTGAAGGGTAGTGCCGCGCCTATTGCCCGATACAGAGTGTCACAGGCGGCCGAGTGCCGTCCCGATCCGCTGTGCCGCTTCGGTGATACGGTCCGCATCCTCGACAAGGGCAAAGCGGACATGGCCTTCGCCTGCGGTGCCGAAGCCCAACCCGGGGCTCACCGCTACTCCGGCCTTCTCCAGCAGGTGGATGGAGAAGTCGAGCGACCCCATATCTGCGTACGCCTCCGGGATCCTCGCCCAGACGAACATCGTCGCTTCCGGCGGGGCAACGACCCAACCAATTTCCTCGAGACCGTCGATCAGGGCATCGCGTCGCTGCCGGTAGATCTCGTTGACCTCGTCGACGAACCCGTCTCCATCGTTGAGCGCTGCAGCCGCCGCGACCTGGATCGGCTGGAAGGTCCCGTACTCGAGATAGCTCTTCAGTTTGGCCAGGGCGCCGACAATCTCAGGGTTACCCGCCATGAAACCGACCCGCCAACCCGCCATCGAATGGCCTTTGGTCATCGAGTAGAGCTCGACACCAACCTCCATGGCACCGTCGACTTCGAGCAAGGAAGGGGCCCGGTAACCGCCAAAGGCGATGTCGGCGTAGGCGAAGTCATGGACGACGACGACCTCCTGCTCCCTGGCGAAAGCCACGAGCCGCTCGAAGAACCCGATGCCCACGGTCTTTGTCGTCGGGTTGTGAGGAAAGCTGACGATGATTACCCGTGGCCGGGGCCATGAGTTTTTGAACATCCGGTCGACCACCTCGAAGTAGTCCTCCTCCGAGCCGATCGGGGCAATCCTGACCTCGGCCCCGGCAATCACGGGGGCAAAGATATGGATTGGATACGACGGGTCCGGGACGATTGCTGCGTCTCCGGGCTGGAGAAGCGTCCACATCAGATGAGACAGGCCTTCTTTGGCGCCAATTGTGGCGATCACCTCGGTGTCCGGGTCGAGGGAGACTCCGAACCGCCGTTTGTAGCGGGCAGCGAGAGCGATCCGGAGGTCGTCGATCCCTCGCGACGCCGAATACCGGTGGTTGCCGGGATTCAGGGCCTCCGCTCGCAGCGTTTCGACTGCGATCTCAGGCGAGGGGATATCCGGGTTGCCGAACCCAAGGTCGATGACATCGACGCCGGACTCTCTGACCTCCAACTTGGGACGGTTTACCTCCGCAAACGCATACGGGGGCAGCGATCCGATGCGTCTGAAGTCCATTGAGGTCAATGTAGTCCCGGGGCAGGTGAATCCCGGGCAGTTGATTCCCTGGTCTAACCGTTGAGACGGTCGAAGATGCCCCTGATCTTGGTCGGGACGAGACCCCTCGCCAGTGACAGGACGTCCTCGATCAGCTTGAGCAGGTCGACCGGGCCGTCCCAGTGCTCCTCGACGATCTCGGGGCCGGAGCGAGTGATCAGCCCGTCGATGGCCAGCAGTAGAAAGAGGATGTCGTCGGCCCAGCCGACCACGGGGACGATGTCCGGGATGAGGTCGATCGGACTGGCCACATAGGCTGCGGCAGCACCGAGGGCAATTTTCGAACGGCGTGGCACCCGCGGATCGGCGAGCAGCCTTCCCACCAGCTTGACGAGGTTGGGCACGATCAGAATCGTGTCCTGGATCATCTTTCGTCCCTGCACGGCATTCCCACCGGGCGGGACCACTTCGTCGGGACGGACCCGCTCCGGATTGTTGTACGTCATTCGATTTCTATCCATTCGGTCCCGTTTGCTGGCTGTTCTCGGTTCTCATTGTCACCCATTTTCCCCAGTTCGTCTATTACGGCTTCAACTGCCTTTACCCCTTCGATGGCGGCCTGAATCATATGGATCAACGCCCGCTTGCCCGCACGGGCCAGAGTGGCGAGGACCTCGTCACGGTCAGGCATCAAGCATTGTCCGGTTCGGTGAAGGAAACGGAGAGGACGCCATTGTCCAGCTTGGCCCGGGTCACCTCACGCCGATGCAGTGCGTCGGGCAACACAAATGAGCGCCGGTAAGGCCCGAGTTGAACAAACAGCTCGTTTCCCTTGCGGTAGACGTCGAGGTCCGCCTTCTCGGCAAACGGGACGTCCAACTCCATCGTGACCCCTCCCGTGCCCTCGACGATGCGGAAGGGGCTAGTGGCGTGGAAGTCGGCGATCGGATCGGATTCGCCGTAGAGCTCCTGGCCCAGCCTCCGGAGCCGGTCGAGCCCGATCATCTCGTCGTCGAAGAGTCGCACCCGAAGTCGGGGCACATCGGCAAACGCCTCGTCGACCACATCGAGGTGCCCCTTCTGGATCGATCTCCAGCGGTCGAAGTAGGGGTCGGTAACATCGTCGGGGAGCACACGATTCACCACTACTCCGTCCACCCCATACCCAAAAAGGCCCAGGTAACTGTAAGTGCGCCGGGCTTCGTCGATCACCATCTTCTCGGGGTTGACCACCAGGCGCGCCGAGGTGATCTCAGGCGAGCTCATCAGCTCCTTGACCCCCTCGATCGAGTCGAAGACCGACTGCGCAGCGCTGAAGACTTCGTCGCGCGGCAGCGGCAGATCCGTCATCCTGGAGAGAAGGGGGCGGGCTGCCTTCATCAGTTTCCGTTCGGTGGGCATCACCTTTTCGAAGTACCAGGAGAGAACTTCGGGCAGGGAGAGGAGGCGGAGAGTCTCTGCGGTTGGGGCGCAGTCGACCACGACCACGTCATACGCCCCGGAGCGGGCGTGCTCGTTGACCTCGATCAGGGCAAACAGCTCGTCCATCCCGGGGAAGATCAAAAACTCTTCGGACTCGATTCCTCCCGCCCCACCCCAGTCGAGCACGTCCATGAGCTGGCGCCTGATCGAGCCCCAATACTTGTCGAGTTGACGCTGGGTGTCGATCTGCTGTCCATGGAGGTAGGGTGCGATCTCGGTCGGCTCGCTGCCCAGCGGCACCGTGAGGGCGTCGGAGAGGGAGTGCGCGGGATCGGTGGAGGTGACCATCGTCCGGTAGCCGGCGTCGGCAGCGGCCAGGGCGGTTGCCGCGGCGACCGTCGTCTTGCCCACGCCCCCCTTTCCGGTGACGAGGACGATCCTCATTCAGCCTGCTCGGAGACCCTTTTACGCAGGCCCTTGAGGGCCGTTGTCACGATCTGGCGCTCCGCCTGGCTACGAATGAAGCCGGGGATCTTGAAGTTGGGCTCGACGCTCAGGGCATAGATCACTTCGACACCGTGCTCGGTCTCGTTGAATGTGTACGAGCCCTCGAGCATCTTCACGTCCCCGCTCGCTTCGGCCGTCCAACTGAGGGAATGCGGACGAGCGTGGGTGTAGCGCAGGACGTACTCGATCTCTTTGATGAACCCGTCGATAACGAATCGGGCCCGGATGACGTTCCCCTGATCGTCGGTTTCCAGAACCTCGACTTCCTTGATCCCGGTAGCCCAGTCGGGGTAACCGGCGATGTCGGCGACGGTGTCGTACAGGTCAGTCGCAGGTGCGTCTATTTCCAGAGTTTGAAAGGTGCCTTCGCTCATGTCGTCGCAGGTGAGGTTAGCGCCCGTCCCGGCCTAGAAACCGGTGGTCTCGAGACGATATGCCCGGCCGGTTGCCCGGAAATACCCGACGTTGACGCACCTCGTCGCTCCGATGCGCCATCGGGATGCCTGGGGCTGGTGGACGTCGCCGAACAGGTGGATCCGGGGCTGGACGTCACGGATATAGTCGAGAATGGGCTGGGAACTGCGCTCTTTACGCCCGGTGACCACATCCGTTTCCAACGGGCCGAGGGCAGGGGCGACATGGGTGCACAAGACTTCGACCTCACCGAGTGAGTCCAGGGTTGCCCGCATCTCCTCGTCAGAGGTCTCCCCAGGAGCCTGCATCGGGGTCGCCACTCCCCCGCCGGCGAACCCGAAGCTCACCCCCTCGATTTCGATCCTCTTCCCGTGGACGTAGTCGAATCCAGGAGGGAGCGAGTCAGCAAGGATGGCTGGCCGGTCCACGTTCCCGTGGATCACGTAACCCGAAGCGTCCTCCAACGCGGCCTGGAGAAGCCCGTATTGGTCAGCTATGGCCCGCTCGATGTCCTGGCGCGCCTCGTCCGGGTCGCCAGGACGGTTTCGCCACATCGTCCGCATCTTTTCGAAGTCACCCTCACCCCTGGCGCGCGCCGAATCGCGGGCGAACTCGATGCCGAGAGCCGCAGCGACGGCGCCCTCACCAGTCCGGTAATCGGTGAGGTTGGCCAGGTCGCCGAGAATGAGCAATGTCTCGCCTGCCGATGCAATTGCGGCAAGGGCATCGAAGGCACCGTGGACATCGGAGACGACGAGCATCAGGCGCCGGCGCCCATCCCGGTGGCGTACCTGACCCAGAGCACACCGAGAAAAGCGGCCACCAAAGCAGCGACCAGGGCAACTGGCCAACTCAAATCGAGTGGGGAGAATTCGGCGGCCATGCCGCCGATCCCGAATCCGAGGACACCGCCCACTACCAAACGACCGCTCTGCCCTATGCGCACCCCCGGATCGCGGTTCTCTCGCCCCAGGTTCTCCGCGAGCGTTCCCCCCATCAGGATCAACAGGAGGGCCAAAAAACCGACCGCAAGCGAGGTGGCATAGAAAACGACCATCCCATTGAGGATAACTTGCGCAACCGCCCAATCGGGTCGGACTCCTAGGACGCCCGTCGATCGGTGGGAACGAGTCGGAGTTTGGGCACCAGCCCGGTTTCGGCGAGATTATCGAGGGCGGTCACCTCATCCTCGCTCAGTTCAACCGGCCCGATCTGGAACAGGACGGAGACCACGCAGTCATCACACGCCGATGTGTTCTTCATGGCGCAGACATCACAGTCGATCAGCATCTCTCATCTCCTTCCTGTCAGCGCGAAACGTATCGCCCACCTGTGACAGATTCGGAAAGAAAAAGAGCCCCCTGGAATCCAGGGGGCTCTTTTCGACTTCGTCGGAACGATCAGCCTTCGATGAACCCGTTTGCGGTGAGCCACTCGGTGGCCAAGGCCGCAGGATCCTCCTGGTCGATGTCGGCACGTTTGTTCATCTCGGTGAGATCCTCGGTGGTGAGGGCCTCCGAGATGCGATTCAGCAAGTTGGTCAGGTCGTCTCCGTAGGCGTCGACGACATCGGTCCGAATTGCCGGAACCAGGTTCTCGGCCGGGTTCAAGCCCATGTCATCTTCGAGCGAGACCCAACCACGGTCGGCGATGATGCCCTGTGTTGTGAACAGGAGCGCCACATCGATCTCCCCACCGTCAAGAGCGGCGATCGTGATTGGCCCTGCAGTATCGAGGGAAACGAATTCGGCGAACTCAAGCCCGTATACGTCACTCAGGCCGAGCAAGCAGAGATCTCTCTCCGGACATTCGGGCGGGCCGCCAAAGACGAGCTCGCCCGCCACGGGCTGGAGGTCGGAGACCGTGGTCAGACCGTATTCGGCGGCGGTTTCGGCTGTGACCACGTAAGCGTTCTTGTCCTGCGCCGGGCTGTACTGGAGCAACGTCACACCGTTCTCCTCGAAAGCTGCCTTGGCGTCACTCCACGTCGACTCGGAATCGGCAGTGGGCGTGGCGCCGAGGAACGTGGCAAGGGTGCCCACGTACTCCGGGACCAGGTCGACTTCACCTGACTCGAGGGCCGGCTTGACTACCTCGCGGTTGCCGAGATTGAGCCTGCGCTCGACTTCGAAACCCTTGGACTCGAGGGCTTGGGCATAGATCTCGGCGACGATCACCGACTCGTTGAATGCGAAAGAACCAACGATTACCGGATCTCCATCAACGGCACCGTCACCCGATCCACAGGCCGTTGCCACCAGGGACAAGGCCAGGATCGCCCCAACAGCGCGTTTGCGGACAATTTTCCGCATGGGTTTCTCCTTTATATAGCTAGCTAGGCGACCGTTTTCCATCGGTCAGTCACTGACCGAAACCCGGGCACCGGTTAGACCCAACCCTATGCGGGTCCGGGAGATTCCCGAATTCATCTGGCGACGGTGAGCCCTTTCGGAGTCACCGCGCGCTGGATGAGACTGAAACCCACTTCCGCGACAATCGCCAACAGCCCGACTGCAATCGCCCCGAACAGGATCTCGCCGTTGTCCCGCACGGCGAATCCGTCGATTATGTAGCGACCGAGACCGCCCCAGGCGACCAGGGCACCCAGCGTTGCAGTTGCAATCACCTGGACGAAAGCTATGCGAACCCCTTCCATCACCAGCGGCATTGCCATGGGAAGCTCGATACCGAATAGGACCTGCCTCCCGGTGAGCCCCATCCCGCGTCCCGCCTCGATTGTCGACGGCTGGACCGCCTGAATCCCGGCGATCGTGTTGGTGAACACAGGGGGCGCGGCAAGGGCGATCAGTGCCACGAGGATCGACCACGGAGTCCGCACCCCGGCTCCCATCTCGACGAGGATGAGGAAGGCGATCGCAAGGATCCCGAACGACGGGAGGGCCCGGCCGATGTTGACCACAGCCGTCGCCGCCTGCGAACCCTTTCTTACGTGCCCGAGGTAGAGAGCCAGCGGGAAAACCACCACAATGGCGATCACAGTTGCAGCCACCGATACCCAGACATGTTCGAAGAGCCGGATCCAGAAGGATCCCGAGCCGGTCCAGGTCGCCGGATCGGTGACGAATTCGATGAGCTGGCCCCAGATGCCCATCAGGCGTTCGCCCTTGCCCACGGGCTCAGCATTCGCTGGAGAGCGATGAAGGCGAGGTCGAGGATCGTGGCGAGCACGACGGAGAGGACGACGCCGACTATCAGCTGGGTCCAGAAGAAGGTGTTGATGCCGCGCAGGATGAAGAAGCCGTACCCGCCCAGCCCGATCGCTGCGGTCACCGTCACCAGGCCCACAGTTGTCACCGTCGCAATCCGCAGTCCGGCCATGATCACCGGGAGGGCGAGGGGAACCTCCATCTTCCAGAACCTGGCTCGAGCGGTATAGCCCATTCCGTCAGCGGCCTCCTTTACGGCCTCAGGCACCCCGTCGATTCCGGCCACGATGTTCCGGATGAGGATGAACAGCGTGTAGGAGGTGAGAGCGATGATCGCTGTGGTTTCGCTCAGCCCGGTGAACGGGACCAACAAGGCGAAGAGGGCAAGCGACGGAATGGTGTAGAGCAGGCCGGCAAACCCTGTGATCGAGGGATAGGTCCAACGCCAGCGGAGCACGATGATGGTCAGGCCGACCGAGATCAGCAGCCCGAGGCCCACCGAGATGCCGGTGAGTATGAGGTGCTCCCAGGTTCGGTCGATGATCTGGCCCAGATTCCTCTCGACCCACGACCAATCAATCAGTTGGTCGGATTGCGCCAGAACGGGGCTCATTCGGTGATTTCCCCGGCAATTGCTTCGAGGTCGAGCATCCCGCGGTACTCATCGTTCTCGACAACAACCGCGATCCGGGCGTGACCTGTGACAACGGCATCCAGTGCCTCACGCAATGTGGACGAGGGCGTGAGTGACACCGCGAAGGGCCGCGCCTCTGCTCCCGCCAGGCCCGATGACTCGATATCGCCGCGATCGACCCAGCCGAGCAGTCTCTTTCCATCGAGGACACCGATCCAGTCGATCCCATTCTCGGACATGATTCGTTCCGCGTCCTGACGCGATCCGCCGCGATCGATCATCGGGCCATGCACCATGTCCGCAGAGCTGATCGGCAGCAGCCCGAGTCGTTTCAGACCCCGCTCCCCGCCGAGAAAATCTGCGACGAACTGGTTTGCAGGCTCACTGAGAATCGCCTCAGGGCTGTCGTACTGTTCGAGAATTCCTCCCGTGTTGAGGATGGCGATCCTGGTGCCGAGAAAGATTGCCTCGTCGATGTCATGGGTGACGAAGACCACGGTCTTCCCCAGCTTGTCCTGAAGGTCGAGGAATTCTCGTTGGAGGTGGCCGCGGACGATCGGGTCGACCGCGCCAAACGGCTCGTCCATGAGCAGGACCGGAGGGTCGGCGGCGAGCGCACGGGCGACGCCGACTCTCTGCTGCTGTCCGCCGGACAACTCAGCCGGATAGCGTTCGAGCATCTCTGTCTCCAGACCAACCACATCGATGAGCTCCGAAATCCGCGCCCGGGTCCGCGGCTTGTCCCATCCCAACAGCTCCGGGACGGTTGCGATGTTCTGGGCGATCGTGCGGTGGGGAAAGAGGCCGATCTGTTGGATTACGTACCCGATCGATCTGCGGAGCTCGTGTGCCGGCACTGACATCGCATCAACCCCATCGACCTGGATCGAACCGCTCGTCGGCTCGATGATGCGATTGATCATCTTGAGGGTCGTGGTCTTGCCGCAACCCGAAGGGCCGACGAGGGTAACGAACTCACCCCTGCCGACGTCGAGGCTCAAACGGTCCACCGCCGGGGAGGCTGCTCCCGGGTAGTGCTTCGACACTTCCTCGAGCTTGATCATCACTTCGCTGGCGACCACACACCTACTTCCTGGTTGGCGTGAAGGTTAGAAGGTGGGCCGGGACTTATTCCAGGCTGGAAATGAACTCCAGGATCAAGGCCGTGTACTGCTCGCCGAGGACCTCGAGAGATTCGACGTGGTCGGCACCCTCTACCTGGACCAGCCGGACCAGCGTTGGGTTGATCCGGGCGAAGTCGACACTTGTGCTGATCGGGACCGTGAGATCTGCCGTACCGTGATGTACCAGGATCGGAAGCTTCAGGCTCTCCGACGAGCTATCCACATAGTCGAGCGTCCTCCAGCTGATCCCGATCCGCAGCGACGTCATGAACTTGGCCACTGCGCTCAGGCTCTCAGGGACCTTGAAGGGCAGAATCGGGAGTTCTCTCTGGGATGCATTGTGAACGACCGTTTCGCCGAAGTCGATATTCGGAGAATCGAAATGGGCTCCAATTACGCGATCCCGGATCTCGCGATAGAGAAAACCGAGGGTGTGGGCGGCGCCGGTTGAGTAGGAATTCATGAATACCTTCTCGGCCCCATTCGCCAGGGCGTAGTCAACTGCATCACTGACATCGCTGTGCTCGGTGGCCCCGTACTGGTAGAAGCCGGAAGGATCTTCGGGCTGGCCGTCGTCGTTCCGGTACGTGATTGCGAGCTGGGGATAGCCGGCATCCTGGAGCGGAGCGAAGAGCGGCTCAGCTTCAGCCGGAGTGGCGCCGAGGCCGTGGACATGGATCACCCACGTGTCTCCGTCAGAAGGCAGGTACCACGCGTCCATCGCGCCAAGCTCGGTCTCGTACTCGACGAGCTCCATCTCGTAGCCGCCGCCGGTAACGGTGATCGGGTCCGGATCGATGACAAAGGCATCGTCGATCAGCTCGCCGGAGAAGTACCAGCCGCCCGCCGCATAGAAAAGAATTGCCAGGGCGACGACCGACCAGAACAGGCCGCGAAAAATGGATTTGGTGTTCACCAGCCTGATTCTGCCTTATTTCAGGCCGCTGGCAAGGACAAACCGCCAACCAGATGATCGTCGTCGTCGGTGACCGGAATCGGGTCGTCCCCGAATGTCTCTCCCAGTGGGCGGGCTTCCTCGATCGTGGCGTCGACCCTTGTCGACACCGGGTCGTCCATAACACTCGCCACTGTACGGTTCCCGTCGCCGTTGAGATCCTCCCGGCGCACCACCCCGACCAGCACCCCTTCTTCGGCAACCGCAAGGACACTTTCGGTGTGGAGCTTCAGAGTGTCGGCCGCCTGGAGGAGAGGCGCAACGTACACGGGCTCGCCCATGAACCGGTACACCCGGTCCGGCGCCGACTTGACCATGACGGCACCTGCTCGAGCTGCGCCCTTGATTCGGGCCCCGGAGCCAAAGCGGGAGCGTCGCAACCATGAGCCACCGGGAGCACCCACGACCATCAGCGAGCCGTCTTCGGCGGTATCGGCAAGCTCATTCATGTCCTGGGCCTGGACCACCCTTCGGTCGGCGCCGGGGAACCTTTCGCCGTAGAAGGCCACGATCCTCATCGCATCACCAAGGCCTTCGGAGTCCTGGTGGGCGGAAACGATTTCGAGGGGAACGCCGAGCGCGTTGGAGATGTGGGCAGCGGTGTTCACTGCCAGTTCGGAATGAGGGCCGCCGGCAACCGTCGCCGAAACCCTGGTAATCCGCTCCGGGTCGAAGTCGACCGGCACCGCCACATTGGCGAGGTCGAAAGAGCCTGGCATCTTCTTGGCGACGACAAAGTCGGCACGATGATCGAGACAGCCCCGGAACAGGTCACCTTGAATCCGGTCGGGCTCACCGGTGGAGAGAATCTCGGCCAGTTCGAGACAACCCTTCCCTCGCGTCCACACCACATTCTGTTCCGCCAGGGACTGTGAAGTCATCACTGCCTTTCGCTGCTACCGGGCCGCCGGTTGTGGCCCTTACTCACACCCAACCCTCTGATCATCCTAGAGCGGTATGACAGAATGTCTCTATGGAATTCAGAGAAGTGCTGGAACGTCGGCGGATGGTCCGGAACTACAAGGACGAGGAAATCGACACCGATACCCTCGCCCGGGTTGCGGCCGCCGCCCTCCGCGCCCCGTCGGCAGGCAACTCCCAGGGCGTCTCAGTCGTTGTGGTCACCGATCGGCACCGGCGTCAGGAGATCGCAGGCCTTGCCGACGAGGCCGCCTACGTCGCGGCCGGGTTCGACCCATGGATTTCCCGGGCACCGGCGCACATCGTGATTTCGATGTCGGAGCAGATCTACCACGAGCGATACCGGGAACCGGACAAAGTCGACGGGCGGGGCGAGGAGATCCCGTGGCCGGTCCCCTACTGGTGGGTCGATGCCGGCGCAGCGATGATGGCGGTGCTACTCGCCGCTGTCGACGAAGGGCTGGCTGCGGGGTTTCTCGGCGTCCACTCGATTCCTGACCTGAAGGCGCTGCTCGCGATCCCCGAAGAATTCTCACCGCTCGGTGTGATCACTGTGGGCCATCCCGCTCCGGATCGGAGGTCAAAAAGCCTCGATCGGGGCCAACGCCCATTGGAGGAGACTCTCCACTTCGATACCTATACCGCTCGCTGACCCCGCTGACGGACCGCCTCATAGACAACCAGCGCTGCCGCGATCGCGGTGTTCAACGAGTCCGCTCCGCCCTGCATCGGTATCGAGACGTTGGTATGGGCGCTGACGAGGGTATCTTCGGTCAGCCCCGTCGCCTCCGCCCCGACCCAGATCGCAACCGCTCCGCCCAGCTCCGCCTCCCAATAAACCGACGGCGCCCCCGGAGTCGTGGCCACCGACCGGATGTCGTGATCGCGCAGCCACCCGATGACACTGGCCCGGTCCGCGATGGCCACCGGGACGGAGAAAAGGGTTCCTGTCGACGACCTGACCGTGTTCGGGTTGAACGGGTCGGCCGCGGGCTCGACCAGGATGACGCCGTCGGCACCAGCGCCATCGGCGATCCGGAGCAGTGCCCCGAGGTTGCCCGGCTTCTCCAGCCCTTCTGCCACCAAGAGCAGAGGATCGGCTGAGAGGGTCACCATTTCCAAGCTCGTATCCCAGTAGGGAAACACGGCAATGACCCCTGTCGATGAGCGCCGGTAAGATGCCCGGTCGATCGCTTCACGGCTCATCGTCAACTGCGCGAGGTCGAACCGGGGCAGGTTGGCGTCGGGGCAAACATAGGTCTCAACCGGGCGATGGCCACGTTCAAGAGCGCGTTCTAGGATCCGGGGCTCTTCGACGACGAACAGCCTCTCCCCGTCGCGATGACGCCTCTGCTGGAGGCGAACCAGCCGCTTGACCTGATCATTCGCCGGTGAGGAGATGTCGTAGGCGGTCAAGCCTTACCCGCTATCGTCGGAGCCCGGCGGCAGCATCCGTTCCAGGATCTCCAGGGCCAGCTCGGTGTCATCGGCTCGGACCAACACCTTGACCCCGGAATATGCCTCGAGCTGAGGAACCGCCCCAGAGGCCGAGTCGGCCTGGATCATCGAATCGACGCCGCTCGAAGCGAGCTTGGCCTTGACCAGGTTCGCCTCGGCCGAAGAGCTATACATCCCGATCTGCACCAGTTCCATGACCCCTGACTCTAATACTTGCAGAAGCGAACATATGTTCGATAAGGTAACCCGGGCGTGGCCCTCCCCATCCAGCCCAGTTTCGACGACCTGTCGACCCCGCTCTTCGATGTCACCTTCTGCGTCCTCGACCTCGAGACCACCGGCGGATCGCCCGCAACATGTGAGATAACCGAGATCGGCGCGGTCAAGTACTGCCACGGTGAGGAGGTCGGATCATTCCAGACACTCGTCGATCCCGGAGCCCCGATTCCCGCTTCGATAACAATGCTCACCGGGATCACCCATGCCATGGTCTACGACGCCCCAAAGATCGAGAACGTCCTCCCCTCATTCCTCGAGTTCATCGGTGACGCTGTGATCGTCGGGCACAACGTTCGCTTCGACATGTCGTTCCTCAATGCTGCGACAGGCCGTCTCGGCTACCCCCCGCTGACCAATTCGCGGGTAGATACCGCTGCCCTGGGGCGACGGTTGATCCGGGGCGAGGTCAGAAATCTCAGGCTCGCCAGCCTCGCTGCTTTCTTCAGGAGCCCCGTGGTGCCCAATCATCGGGCTCTCGAAGATGCAAAGGCCACCGCCCATGTGCTGCACGGCCTTCTCGAGCGCGCCGGGTCGCTGGGTGTCACCAACATCGACGACCTGCTTGCCCTGCCTCGGGCGAAAGGCGCCCGCTATTACACGAAGATCCGCCTCTCCGACCAGCTCCCACCTGCACCCGGCGTGTACATGTTCCGCGACCGCAACGGCGCCGTGATCTACGTGGGCAAGGCGACCAACCTGCGCCAGAGAGTCAGGCAGTACTTTTACGGCGATACCCGAAAGACAATCGGCAACATGATGCGGGAGATGGCAACCATCGATCATCAGGTCTGCCCCACCGTCCTCGAGGCCGAAGTCGCCGAACTGCGCCTGATCCATGCCCATCGACCCCGCTACAACCGGAGGAGCCGCCCGCCGAAGTCGTCTCACTTCGTTCGGGTGACCAGGGAGCAGTTTCCCCGGCTGTCGGTGGTGCGGACAGTCAAGGACGACGCACTGGCCCACCTCGGCCCGTTCCGGAGCAAGAAGGCGGCAGACATGGTGATGGCGGCGATCTGGGATGCGATCCCGGTGCGACGGTGCACGGGCAGGCCGGCGAGCCGGGGTGGTAGCGGCGCTCCCGCCCAGCTCGGGGTTGCAATGTGCCCGTGCGACGGCAGGCTCGACCCGGGCGCATATTCCCGGGTGATCGACGACCTTCTCAACGGCCTCAACCATCACGCGGAGGTCCTCCTCGAGCCGCTCCGGGAACGGATGGACCAATACTCTGCCGAGCAGAGATTCGAGGAAGCGGGCTGGGCCCGCGACCGGCACAATGCACTGGCTCGATCTCTCCTGAGACGCCAGCAATGGGCAGCCCTGGAGTCGGCAGGGGTGTTCGAGGCAGTCTCGGCAGCAGGTGAGCACGTACTGGTGGACCACGGAATCCTCGTTTCCACCTGGAGGGACGCAGGCCGACCCCTGCTGGAAAGCCCTACAGTCAGTTCGCTCACCCGCCGGCAAGTCGCTCCCTCCGTGGAGGCCGCCGAAGAATCGGCGTTGATCTGGAACTGGTTGGAGAACTCGAGTATCGGGCTGGTCTCCGCGCAGGGTGGACTTGCCCTCCCCAAGGCCCCGGTGAGAATTCTCAAGGTGGGACACCGCGCCGCCTAGCCGGGGTTTCCCTTTAGTATTCAACAGCTTGCATACTTATGCAGTGAAGCTAATGTCCCTTTATGCACAAGGTCGCAATTGTTGGCGCTTCTGGATACGTTGGCGCCGAGATCCTCAGGCTCGTAGCCGCCCATGAGGAGTTCGAGGTGGCGGCGGCCACCGGTGACTCGGCGGCAGGGACATCGATCGCCCAAAGGTATCCCCACCTTTCGGGAGTCCTAGGTGATCTCGCGTTCAGCGAGTATTCGCCTGAGGTCGCAGAAGGCGCCGATATCACCTTCCTCGCCCTCCCCCATGGCCGATCCCAGCAAATAGTCCCCGAACTCAGCACCACCACCAAGCGGATCATCGACCTCTCGGCCGACTTCAGGTTTTTCGACGCCGCCATCTACGAACATTGGTACGGCGGGGCCCACAATCAACCGGCGCTTCTCGAGGAGTTCGTCACAGGCCTACCCGAGCTGTTCCGGTCCGGGCTGTCCGGGGCAAACCAGATCGCGGTAGCGGGCTGTTATGTAACTGCGGCTTCCCTTGCCCTGGCCCCACTCGTCGGCGCAGGATTGGTCGCACCGAAAGGGATCATCGTCGACGCTGCGAGCGGGACGTCCGGGGCAGGGCGCAGTTCGAAACCAGAAATGACGTTCTCCGCCGTCGACGAGAATTTCGTTGCCTACGGCCTTCTCGACCACCGCCACACCCCGGAGATGGAAATGGTCATCGGCCGGCACAGCGGCCACGACGTACAGCTGCTGTTCACCCCTCACCTCGCTCCGATGAGCCGGGGAATACTCGCGACGTGTTACGGGCGACCCGCCGGATCTCTCACAACCGAAGAGGCGCTCACCTGTCTCCGGGAGTTCTACTCCAACGAACCGTTCGTCACAGTCAGCGACGCCTCCCCATCGACGAAGTCGACCCTCGGTTCAAACAGCGTCCACCTGACCGCCAGGGTGGATCCCCGCACCGGATGGGTCGTCGTGATCGCTGCTCTCGACAATCTGGTCAAGGGGGCGGCCGGCCAGGCGATCCAATGCGCAAACATTGCCCTCGGGCTGCCCGAAACCACCGGCCTTCCCATTTCCGGGATGTTCCCGTGACCCTCTCCCCTCTCGCCCCATCCAGATTTCCCGAGCTCCCCTCCATTGCCGGTGTCGAATTGGGCACGGCGGCAGCGGGGATCAGGAAGAAGGGGCGGACCGACCTCCTCGTGGCGAAGTTTTCCCCGGGCACCACCGTCGCTGGAGTCTTCACCCGGACCCTATGCCCTGCCGCCCCGGTCGAATGGTGCCGGCGGATAATAGAAGGCGGCGAAGGCACGGCTGGTGCACTTGTATGCAACTCGGGCAACGCCAATGCATTCACCGGCAAGGCCGGCGAGGTCTCAACCGAGCTCACTGCGGTGACGGTGGCGACCACTGTGGGGATACCGGCTGACTCGGTTCTGGTTGCGTCCACGGGCGTCATCGGCGAGCCAATGCCCGACGACAGGATCATCGCAGCGATCCCCCCGCTGCTCTCCGGGCTCGCCCCCGCAGCTTCCGGTAGCTGGGAGCAGGCCGCCGACGCCATCCGGACCACCGATACCTTCAGCAAGGGTGCATTTGCCGCGGTCTCCGGAACCGGCGCCTCAGTTGTGGGTATTGCCAAGGGCAGCGGGATGATCGCTCCGGACATGGCAACCATGCTCGGATTTGTTTTCACCGACCTCGGCATCGCCCCCGAGATCCTCCAGGAGTCGCTCAACACCTCGGTAGACAGGACTTTCAATCGGATCACTGTCGATTCTGACACGTCTACGAATGACACAGTGCTCCTCTTCGCCACCGGTGCAGGCGACGATGAACCCCTCACCTCGAGCGACGATCCGAGACTCCAAGCGTTCCAGGAGGCTCTCCAGGCCGTCACCCTCGACCTCGCCCATCAGATCATTCGCGACGGGGAAGGTGCTACCAAGTTCGTTGCAATAAAAGTCACCGGCGCGGTGAGCGAGGAGTCTGCGGTCGCAGTCGCCAGGTCGATTGCTGACTCCCCCCTGGTCAAGACCGCTCTTGCCGCCGGCGATGCCAACTGGGGTCGGGTGGTGATGGCAGTGGGGAAGGCCGGCCAACCGGCGAATCGGGACAGGCTCGCAATCTGGATCGGCCCCGAACAAGTAGCGGCCTCGGGAATAGTCCTCGACGGTTATCGGGAGGAGGTCGCTGCCGCACACCTCGCCCTCGACGAAGTCGAGATAACGGTCGACGTCGGAGTCGGAGACCATGAAGCAACCGTGTGGACATGCGATCTCACCCACGGCTACATCGAGATCAACGCCGGGTACCGGACATGATCGGCACCACTACCTACGCACCCGAGCAGCGCGCCGAAGCGCTGGTCGAGGCACTCCCTTACATCAAGCAGTTCCGTGACGCGGTGATCGTCGTCAAGTACGGGGGCAGTGCAATGACCGACCCCGATCTCGCCACCACATTTGCCGAAGACATCGTTCTGCTGCGTTCCGTTGGGATGCGCCCGGTGGTCGTCCACGGGGGCGGACCCCAGATCGGGCACCATCTGAAGAAGTTGGGCAAGGAGACCCGATTCCAGGACGGCCTGCGGGTAACCGACTCCGAAACCCTCGATATCGTGAGAATGATCCTGGTGGGCAAGATCGGGCGGGACATCGTCGGCGCGATAAACGTCCACGGCGCCTTCGCTGTCGGCCTCTCCGGTGAGGACGGCGGGATGATCACTGCCGAGGCTCATGATGAGTCTCTGGGGCTGGTCGGCAGGATCGTCTCTGTACAACCGGGGATCATCGAGCGTCTCCTCGCCGAGAACATGATCCCGGTGATCTCCACGATCGGCTCCGACCACGCCGGCCAGGCCTACAACATCAATGCGGACACCGTTGCCGGCGCCCTGGCGGCAGCCCTCCACGCCGAGAAGGTAATCTACCTCACCGACGTTCCCGGCCTCCTCGAGGACCCTTCCGACGCCGACTCGCTGATTCGGAGGACTTCGGTCGGCGAGTTGGAGAAGTTGCTGAAGACCTCGACAATCACCAGCGGGATGATCCCGAAATTGCAGGCTTGCATCGCTGCTCTCAGGGGAGGGACCGCGTCAGCCCACATGCTCGATGGCACAATCCCCCATGTTCTCCTTCTGGAACTGCTCACAGATGCCGGCATCGGCACGATGGTGGGGAGCGATCCGCAGTGACAGTCGCACAAGCAACAGCCTGGGGCACCACCGGGGACCACAGCCCTTTGATGGACAACTACGGATCGCCACCACGACTCTTCGTCAAAGGGCTCGGCCCTTACATCTGGGACCGTGAGGGCCGCCAGTACCTCGACTTCCTCGGTGGGCTTGCAGTTGTAGCGTTGGGGCACTCCCACCCGGCGATCACCAAAGCCGTCGCCAGGCAGGCGGGAGTCCTGGTCCATACCTCGAATCTGTTCGCCAACGAGCACCAGGCACCGGTGGCCGAGACGATCAACTCACTCGTTGACTGCGGCTCGGGCCAGGTGTTGTTCCAGAACTCGGGTGCGGAGGCCAACGAAGCGGCGATCAAACTCGCCCGGAAGCACCAAGGCCCGGGAAGGTATGTGGTGGTCTCGGCACTCGGCTCCTTCCACGGAAGGACCCTGGCCACCCTTGCCGCCACCGGCCAACCCGCCAAGCACATCCCGTTCGCTCCGATGCCTGACGGATTCCGCCATATCCCCTTCAACGATCTCGACGCCCTCGAGTCGGCAATCGGTGACGATGTCGCCGCAGTCCTCCTCGAATCGGTTCAGGGTGAGGGCGGGGTCAACCCTGCTGCGCCGGGGTATCTCCGTGTAGTTCGGAGCCTGTGTGATCGGAGTGGTGTGCTGCTCATCCTCGACGAGATCCAGACCGGAATGGGCCGCACCGGCGAGTGGTTCGGATTCCAGCACGCCGGGATCAGGCCCGACATCGTCACAATGGCCAAGGCTCTCGGTAACGGTTTTCCTGTTGCCGCGGTATGGGCGACCGATGCTGTCGCCGCGGCCTTCGGGCCCGGGGACCACGGGTCGACATTCGCCGGCCAGCCAGTCGCTCTGGCCGCAGCCCGGGCTGCCCTCGACGCCTACATCGAAATCGACGCACCAACCCTCGTGCGGGAGATGGGGTCCTATCTGGCGCGGCGGGCAGAGGCCAGCGTCGGTGTCGAGAAGGTCAGAGGGCAGGGCCTGCTCCTTGCGCTCGAACTGAGCCCGGCAGCTCTTGGCGGCCGTACCGCAAAGGACATCGCCACGGCCTGTCTCGATCGGGGGCTGATCGTCAACGGTGTCACCCCGACCGCACTGCGCCTGGCACCGCCCTACATCGTCACCAAACAGCAAATCGACGAGGCAATCGACATCATCTCCGATGCGATCGCCTCCGCACCCGAGGAGAGATGATGCGCCATTTCCTGGACATCGACGAACTGAGCAAAGACGAGCTCGAGCACGTGCTCGACCTCTCGTCTCAACCGGCCACGACCGCTCCCCTTGGCGGCAGAGGCATGGCCCTGCTCTTCGAGAAGCCTTCCGCCCGAACCCGAAACGCAATGGAGATGGCGGTGGTCCAGCTGGGGGGCCATCCCATGTACATCCGGCCCGACGAGCTCGGCCTGGACGTGCGTGAGACCGTTGAAGACGTCACCCGGACGTTCGCTTGTTACCACGACCTCCTCGGGGCAAGGGTGTTCTCCCATTCCACGGTGGAGCGGATGGCAGCTCTGGACGTGATCCCGGTGGTCAACCTCCTCAGTGACAAATCACACCCGATGCAGGCGCTGGGAGACCTGCTCACGATGCGCTCGGAGCTGTCGGTGCTGGAGGACCGCACCATCACATTCATCGGCGACGCCAACAATGTTGCACTTTCTCTGGCCAAGGCGGCCGGGTTGGCCGGAATGAGATTCCGCCTCGCCGGCCCGCCCGGGTACTCCTTCTCAACCGACGACATCGATGAGATCAACGCGTCTGGCGCTGAAGTCGAGATTTTCCGCTCGCCCTACGAGGCAGTCGCCGACGCGGACGTCGTCTACACCGACACCTGGGCGTCAATGGGCAAAGAAGACGAGACCGAGGCGCGGGTTGATGCGTTCCAGGAATTCCGGGTCGATACAAATCTGATGTCAGCCGCAGGCGAGAAGGCGATCTTCCTCCACTGCCTGCCGGCCAAGCGGGGCAACGAAGTAACCGACGAGGTGCTCGACGGCGCACAAAGTAGGGTCTGGGTCCAGGCCGAGAATCGGATGCACTCCGCCCGCGGGTTGCTCACCTGGCTCATCGAGGAGAACGGGACGGGTTGCTTATGAACAAGAACCAGCGCCAGCACAAGATCACCGATCTGCTCCGGAATCAGCCAGTGACCAACCAGGGGCAGCTCGTCGAGCTTCTCGAACAGGAAGGCGTGGTCGCCACTCAGGCAACTGTGTCCCGGGACCTCGACGAACTCGGCGCCGTGAAGGTGAAATTGGGCGGCGGAGATGCCGTCTACGCAATACCCGAAAACCCCGCTGACCGGGTCGTGCCCGAGGATCTGCTGAAGCGTGTGCTCAGCAACTGGGTCGTCGATATCCAGTCTTCGGCGAACATCGTCGTGATCCGCACACCCCCGGGCTCGGCACATGTCGTGGCATCGGCAATCGACCGGGCGGGCATGCCCGACGTACTCGGCACGGTTGCCGGTGACGACACCATGTTCGTGGTGACCTACGAGGGGACCGACGGAAGAGACCTCGCCGCGAGATTCAAGGAGATCGCAGGATTGTGAGTATCAATAAGCAAGATATCAAGAAGGTGGTCCTCGCCTATTCGGGCGGCCTCGACACCTCGATCATCCTGCGGTGGCTGCAGGAGACCTACGAGGCGGAAGTCATCTGCTTCACGGCGGACATCGGCCAAAAGCACGAGACCGGCCCCGCCCGCGCGAAAGCCTTGAGCCTCGGGGTTCCCGAGAGTGACATCCACATCGAAGACCTCCAGGAAGAATTCGTCAGGGACTACGTATTCCCGATGTTCCGAGCCAATGCAGTTTACGAGGGTGAATATCTCCTCGGCACCTCGATCGCCCGCCCCCTGATCGGAAAGCGGATCATCGAGCTCGCCCAGGAGAACAGTGCTGACGCAATCGCCCATGGCGCCACCGGCAAAGGCAACGACCAGATCAGGTTCGAGTTGGCCGCATATTCATTCGCACCCGACATCGAGGTGATTGCCCCGTGGCGGATCTGGGACCTCGACTCGAGAGAGTCGCTGATGAAGTACGCCAAGGACCGGGGCATCCCGATCGAGAAGACAAGGGGCAAGGAGTCGCCCTTCTCCACCGACGCCAACCTGCTCCACATCTCATATGAGGGCGGCCCGCTGGAAGACCCCTGGGCCGAGGCTCCGGCGGACATGTGGCAGTGGAGTGTCGATCCGGCCCAGGCTCCGGACCGGCCCACCTTCCTCAACCTCGAGTACCAGGGCGGCGACATCGTCGCCATCGACGGCCAGCAGCTCTCGCCTGCTGATGTCCTCACCACCCTGAACGAGATCGGGGCCGCCAATGGAGTCGGCCGTATCGACATCGTTGAAAACCGCTATGTCGGGATGAAGAGCAGAGGGTGTTATGAGACTCCAGGCGGGACGATCATGCTCAGGGCGCACCGCGCCATCGAGTCGATAACCCTCGACCGGGAGGTGGCTCATCTCAAGGACGGTCTCATGCCCAAGTACGCCGAGCTGATCTACAACGGCTACTGGTTCAGCCCCGAACGTAAGATGCTGCAACTGGCGATCGATCACAGCCAGGAGCACGTCAACGGAGAAGTGAAGGTCAAGTTGTACAAGGGCAACATCGACATAGTGGGGCGGAGGTCGAGCGAATCGCTGTTCGACGCCCGCACCGCCAGCTTCGGCGAGGACGAGGGTGTCTACAACCAAGCCGACGCCGACGGATTCATCAAGCTCAATGCCCTCCGCCTTCGCAATCTGGCGCGTAAGCGGCCCTGAGGGATGACCTTGTGGCAGGGTCGGTTCGATACCGGGCCGTCCGACGATCTCCGTGCGCTCAACGACAGCCTGGCCTTCGATGCCCGCATGTTCCGTGAGGACATCGCCGGTTCGAGGGCGCACGCCCGGATGCTGGCCAAGGTCGGGCTCCTCAGCGGAGACGAGGCCGACGAGATCATTGCTGCTCTCGACACCGTCGAAGCGCGGATTGCCGGTGGTGAGTTCGAGTTCGAAGAGAGCGATGAGGACATCCACACCGCCGTCGAGCGTGGGGTCACTGCGATCACTCCCGCCGGGGCCAAGCTCCACACCGGGCGGAGCCGCAATGATCAGGTGACAACCGACCTCCGTCTCTGGACCAAACAGGCGATCGACACCACCCTGACTCTCGTTCACCAGTTGGAGAAAACCCTCCTCGCCAGGGCCGCGGAGGCGGATGAGGCAATCCTCCCCGGTTACACCCATCTCCAGCGGGCGCAACCGGTAACGCTCGCCCACCACCTGCTCGCCCACGGCTGGGCACTGGGCCGCGACTTCGAGCGCCTCCTCGATGCGAAGAAACGCCTCGATGTCTCCCCGCTGGGTGCCGGGGCGTTGGCCGGCTCGACCCTTCCCATCGATCCCGAGCTCACAGCCGCCGAGCTGGGGTTCGCGGCGGTGTTCGAGAACAGCCTCGACGCAGTCAGCGACCGTGATTACGTCGCTGAGACCTTGTTTGCTCTCAGCCTGCTCGGGGTGCACCTGAGCCGTATCGGCGAGGAGCTGATCGTTTGGTCATCCACCGAGTTCGCCTATGTGCGGATGGGCGAGAGCCACTCCACGGGATCTTCGATGATGCCGCAGAAGGCAAATCCCGATATCGCCGAACTGGCCCGGGGCAAGGCGGGGCGGCTGATCGGCAACCTGACCGGGTTGCTGGTCACCCTCAAGGGCCTTCCCCTCGCATACAACAAGGATCTCCAGGAGGACAAGGAGCCCCTCTTCGACTCCTTCGACACGATCCATCTCATCCTCTCCGCTGTCGACGGGATGATCGCCACCCTCACCTTCGACATCGAGCGGATGGCTGCCGGAGCCGGCTCCCCCTACCTCTACGCCACCGACCTCGCCGAGTGGCTGGTGGCCCGGGGAACGCCGTTCCGCGAGGCTCACGGGATCGTCGGCGGTCTGGTCAGCCAGGCTCTGGCCGGAGACCAGTCATTCGCTGATCTGGTCCGGGACTCCTCCGCTCTCGGTCCTGAGGCTGCCGCGTTCCTCGATCCTGCTCCGGGCCGACGGGGCACACCGGGCGGGGGGACGCCACAGGCCGTTGACCGCCAGATGGCCCGCTTCGAAGAACTGATCACAACGCAAGAGAATCTGGTGAAGCACCTCAGCTGACCCCGGCTGGAACTCATACCCGCGCCGGGTGACTGCAGCAAAGTCGAACTTGAGTGTTGTGCTCGCGACGGGGAGACTCCTCACGTGAGTGAACTGATGCGACTGGATTCTGTGGGAGTGTCCCTCGGGGGCGTGACTGTGCTCGCTGACGTCAGCCTCAACCTTGGTTCCGGGGAGGGGATCGCTATCGTCGGCCCCAACGGGAGCGGGAAGACTACGGTTCTCCGGCTGATGGCCACCCTGCTCCGGCCCGCCTATGGCACAGGGACCATCCTCGGGGCAGACCTGGCGGGGGTTGTCGACCGATCGGTGCGGACCTCGATTGGCCTGATCACACATGCTCCGGCCCTACTCGACGAGTTGACGATCTCGGAGAACCTCATCCACTTCTGCCGGGTGTCGGGGCGCGCTGAAGCGACGGTACCGAAAGCCCTCTCCGCTGTAGGTATGGAAAAAGTGACTGACCGGCCGGCGGCTCGATGCAGTTTCGGGATGAAGCGCAGGGCGGAGATTGCCTGGCTGCTTATCGCCAAACCGCGGCTGCTGCTCCTGGACGAGGCCCGCTCGGGCCTCGACGCTGAGGCAAGAATCCTCGTCGACTCGCTTTCCCGACTCACCCGGGAGCGTGGCGGAGGCGTAGTGGCAGTGTCCCACGAGGAAGGCGATTTAGGCACGGACCTGGTCGCGGTGCACCGGCTCGAAAACGGGCGGCTGGGGCAGACCTCATGAGTCTCTGGCGTCAGTCGACCGAGGTGATGAGGGTCGACCTGGTCGTAGAGCAACGTATCGGTGACACCTTCCGTATCGTGCTCCCCTTTGCCGTTGTCGCTTTGATGATCTTCTCCCTGGCGATGCCGGCCGGCGTCTCCGATGTCGGGGATGTGGGAACGGCTGTCTTCTGGGGTGTGGCCATTCTCTACGGGATGCAGGTTGCCCTGCGCACATCGATGAGCGAAACGGAGCAACGCAAAGACATCGCCATGCTCCTCGGCCTCGATCCGGCAGCACGCTTCCTCGGAAGGTCGATTGCCGCCGCCCTGCTCTTGACGGGTTTCATGGCGGTCCTCTTCATTGCGATGGTGCTGCTGTTCACCCCTGACCTCCCCCGGGGTTGGGCCTGGCCAACCGGCCTGGCTATCCTCCTGGCGGCAGCCGGTCTGGCGTTGCTCGCCACCCTGGCCGGCGAGGTGGCCTCAGGACTCCGCAACCGCTCTGCACTCGCCTCTCTGCTGATCGCTCCCCTCGCCATCCCCCTGGTCGTCGGGGCCTCACAGGTGCTGGAATCTATGGCGGGGAACAACGGTATCCTGATCTGGATTTTGCTTCTGATCACAACAGATCTGGCCCTGCTGGTCGCAGGAGTCGGGCTCTCCAGACCGCTAGAGGAAGCGTCACGATGAGACGAGTACAGATAATGCTCCTGATCGCCGCATTGGCCCTGGCCTTCGGCGCTTACCTGGCATTCACCGCACCGCACGACGCCCTGCAGGGTGAGTTCACGGCGATGCTCTACATACACGTTCCGACCTTGTGGCTTGCCTTCCTCGCCTTCGGGATCACCGCACTCGGGTCGATAATGTATCTGATCGGCAAGAAAGCCCGTTGGGACCGCGCTGCGGAGGCGTCGGCGGAGATCGGCGTTCTCTTTGCGGTGGTTGGAGTCTTCACCGGGATGGTCTGGGGCCAGGCGGTGTGGGGCCAGGCCTGGGATTGGGGCGACGCGAGACTGGCCACCACTGCAGTGATGATCTTCGTCTACATCGGATATCTGGCATTGCGCAAGGCCATACCCGACCCTGAGGTCAGGGCACGGAGATCTGCCATTCTCGGGACCATCGCCGTCATTCAGGTGCCGCTCGTCTACTTCTCGGTCAACCTCTTCCGTACCCTCCACCAGACCCAATCGATCCGGCCCGACGGGTCGACAATGGATTCTGAGATGCTGGTCGCACTGCTGGTCAACGTGGTCGCCTTCACCATTCTCTATGCGGCGCTGTTCATGGGGCGCACCTACGTGGCCCGCCTCGAGGCTGCCGGGGTGACGCAAAGGGCACCGGCAGCCGACTCTGTCTCCTCTCCGCGTCTCAAGGAGATCGAAGATGTCTGACGCCTTCGTCGTGTTCGTGTCTTACGCGGTTGTCTACGGCTCAACTCTGGGTTACGCCGCCTATCTCCACTTCCGCCGGAAGCGAGCTCAGTAGACATGGAGCACCGCACTCTGGTTCTTTCTGGAATCGGAGGGATCATCGCTCTGATCATCACCATGTCGCTCGTCGGCCTGGGCGACAACCTGACCTATTACCTATATCCGACCGAAGCAGTCGAGCGACGAGCTGAGTTCCCCGACGGGGAGAACTTCAGGCTGGCCGGAGGCGTGGTGGAGGGCAGCGTCTCCGCGGAAGGTGAAGACCTTTTCTTCGACGTCTCCGATGGCGGCGCGACGATATCGGTCAAGCTGGTCGACACTCCTCCCCCGCTGTTCGACGACACTGTCCCGGTCCTCCTCGATGGAGCCTGGGACGGTGACACCTACGTCGCGACGAATGCTCTCATCCGCCACGACGAGAACTATGTCGTACCGGAAGAGGGAACCCCGGCCGAGGGCGACTGATGGCGTTGTCTCTGCTCGGGACTGCGGGGATCCTCGCCGGGCTGCTCGGTGCCATCCTGCTGACGTATCGCGGGGTACAGACTGCCACGTCGGCTACCGGCGTCGGCGATCTGGGACCACCCGCAAAACTCCTCCTCGGTGGGTCGGTCATCGCGATTGTCGCAATCGAACTGGCGCTGCTCACCAACGACTTCGCAATTTCCTACGTCGCCAACCACCACGCCTCGACCACACCGTTCCCGTTCAACGTGGCGAGTGCCTGGGGTGCCCTCGAAGGCTCGATCGTGCTCTGGGGTCTGGTGCTGGCCGGTTTCACCTGGTTCGTGGTGAGGAGGTACCGGAACGGGCCTGATCACCTCGGGGCGGGGGCGTTGGCAGTTCTCGGAATGATCTCTGTGTTCTTCTTCGGGATGATGATCACAATCTCCAACCCCTTCGAGGTTTGTGTGCAGGCCGCCGAGCAGGCATGTGCCGCTTCCAGTCCGTGGCCGTTTTCACCTATAGACGCACCGCTCGAGGGCGCTGGTCCCAATCCGCTCCTCCAGAACCACATCCTGATGGCTATCCACCCCCCGATGCTCTACCTCGGATACGTCGGCATGTCGGTGCCTTTTGCCTATGCGATCAGCGCCCTAGCCCTGCGCATCCCGGGTCCGGTCTGGCTCCGGCGTTCCCACCGTTCGACCCTGGTGGCGTGGAGCTTTCTCACCGCGGGCATCGTCCTCGGCGGCTGGTGGGCGTACGAAGTCCTTTCCTGGGGTGGGTATTGGGCGTGGGACCCGGTCGAGAACGCCTCGTTCATGCCCTGGTTGGTGGCAACCGCTTTCCTCCATTCCGCCATCGTCCAACAACGTCGCGACATGCTTCAGGCCTGGAACTTCGTCCTCATCATCTCAGCTTTCTCGCTGACAATCCTCGGCACCTTCCTCACCCGTTCGGGAACGATCAACTCGGTCCACTCCTTCACCCAGAGTGCAATCGGACCGGCGCTGCTCGGATTCCTCGCCCTGGTCCTCGTTGGGTCTTTCACTCTGTTCGCCAACCGTTCCCACCTGGTCAGCTCGGCGCCGCGCATCGACAGCTTCGTCAGCCGGGAGGGGGCGTTCCTCGCCAACAACCTTCTCCTCACCCTCTACGCCTTTGTGGTCCTGATCGGGACCACATATCCCCTTCTCGTCGAAGCGTTCACCGGCATCCAGGTGGGGGTGGGAGCACCCTTCTACAACCGGCTCGCTGTTCCGCTGACCTTCGCCCTGCTGCTCGTGATGGGTTTCGGCCCGATCACACCATGGGGAAGTGCGTCGCCCGGTGTCATCTGGAGACGGAGCCGGCTTCCGCTATTTGTCTCAGTTGGTGCCGGCCTCGCAGTTGCCCTCTTCGTCAGCCGGATCGGATGGGTGGTGCTGGCGGTTGTCCTCGCCACATTCGTGACCGGCACGATCATCGGTCTCCTTATCGAACAGGCCCGGCGGCGCGCCGGCCGACGCGAGCTCACTCTGGTCGGCGGCCTCCGCGAAGTGGTCGGAGGGGACACCGCATTCTGGGCGGGACAGGTGAGCCACATCGGAGTGGTGCTGGTGGCGGTGGGAATTGCCTTTGCCGCGAATCTCGCACTTCACGACACGGTTGTCCTCGAGCCCGGTGAGTCGGTCGAGTTTGCAGGTTATGAGCTTGTGTACGAGGGCCCGTTCCAGTTCGAAGAGCCGCAGCGGATAGTGCGCGGGGCCCGCATCACCGTCTTGAGAGACAACCAGCTCGTGGCGGGGATGGAACCAACCAACAATTTCTATGGGTCCCAGGCTTCAGGCATCATCACCCCCGACGTTCTCACCCGACCTGAAGGTGACCTCTACCTGACCTTGCGCGACCTCGACGAGGTAAGTGCCACGTTGTCCCTCGATACTTCCCCCCTCATCTGGCTGCTCTGGTTCGGGGGGCTGGTAGCCGCGGGGGGTGGTTTCTGGGCCATGGCCGCCCGCGCCTCGGAGCGAAGCCTGATCAGCGAGAGTGCACCGGCGGATGTCTGAGCGCTTGAAAAGCCTATCGATAGTAGGGGTCATCCTGGCAATGGCGATTGCACTGGTGTTGCTGGTCGTCACAAATGAATCTCCCGACGACAGGGTGGAACGCATCGGCTCGTCGATCAAATGCCCGGTCTGTCAGGGAGAGGCAATCGCCGACTCGCCCGCCCAGATGGCAACGGACATGATGGACCTCGTCGAGGAGCGGGTCGCAGGAGGCGCAACCGACCAGGAGATAATCGACGAGTTGCTCGGCTCGTTCAGCGGTGCCGTGCTCCTCGATCCACCTCTATCCGGGGCAACCCTGATTCTCTGGTTGGCGCCGGTCGCAGTCCTCGTCGGCGGAGTGGCAGTGGTCCTCTGGTGGAAGAAGCACCCTGGCGGAACCGCACCTGACGAGAAGCCTCAGTCCACTCGCGCCAGGCGGCTGGTAGGAGGACTCGTCCTCATCGGCGGTTTCGCCGCCATAGTCCTCGTTGCATCAACTCTGCTCCAGGACCGTGCTGGTCCCAACGAAGGCGTGGCCGATGTCGCCGACGAGAACCTCGCCGAGGCAAGCAACGAGACCATGGAGGCTGTGATCGCGGCCAACCTGGACAACCCCCAGATCAACGGGATGCGTCTGGCCCTCGCCGAGAGATACTTCGAAGCGGGTGACTACCGCTCTGCCTTCCCCCACTATCTCCAGGTCGCACAACACTCCCAGTCAACTGACGAAGAGGCGACCACTGCCCTCGTCCGGCTCGGGTGGATGGCCTTTGACGGAAACGGTGAGGTCGACACCGCGATCACTCTCCTCGACGAGGCTCTCGAGATCAGCCCCGGGTTGCCGGGAGCCCTCTACTTGAAGGGTCAGGTGCTGTGGTGCGGGTCCGGTGAGAACGAACAGGCGGCGGAGCTCTTCGAGCAGGTCCTTGGCGACAGTGAGCTCGAAGATGACACACGATCACTCGTTGAAGCCGACCTCGCCCTGGCCTCAGCAGGGGAGCCCTGCATATGAGAGGCAGCGCGGTCAAGTGGGCGGGCATTGCGATTGCTGCCGGAGCGGTGATCTTCTCGGTAGTCCTTGCCAGCCGGTTCGGCACCGATCCCGGGCTCGTCGAATCTCCGCTGCTCGGCGAGGCCGCCCCAGTGCTCGAGCTTCCGCTCCTCGACGGTTCAGGAACCTTCGACACCACCGACCTGAATGGCAGGGTGACAGTCATCAACTTCTTCGCATCCTGGTGTCTCGAATGCCGGAACGAACATGCCGACCTCGTCGCCACATCCGACGCCTTCGCCGACAGGGGGGTGCGCTTCGTCCAGATCTCCTATCAGGAGGGCGCCGGTGCCTCGGCCACATACCTCGATCAGGCGGGTCGGTCAGATTCGACCTTGTACCTCCACGACCCGGGGAGCAGGGCCGCAATCGCCTACGGGGTGTTCGGGATCCCGGAGACATTCTTTATCGACGAGTCAGGGACCGTGGTGGGGAAGATCATCGGTGAGGCAGATGCATTCGTCCTCGGAGCCACCCTGGACACGATCCTCGGCGGGGATGTGCCCGGCCAGCAGATCACCGGTGACACCCAGCAGCGGCCCGAGGGTTAACTGTCCGGTATCGGTTCCTCGTCGGGCCGCAAGACCTCGAGGGCAACTTCGTCGAAGCTGACCGTGTCGATCGATGCCGGGCCGGTGTCGAGGAGGAAGACGTCGAAGAACCCGATCAGATACTGATTGAGGATGGGAATCATGCGCCCGACTCCGATCGGCCCGCGCAGGCCCATCTCGTCGGCCAGAGGCGAGAACAGGGGGAACATCAGGAAATCATTGTGCCCTGCGCCATCGATCCCTATCCAGTAGGTGGTTGTGACACTTCGCTCAGCGATGCCGCGCAAGATCGCGTCATTGGGCAATTCATCCCATTCGGCCGACCGGAGGAACATCGCCGGCCTGGTCGCCGAAACTGCGAGGGTCCGATCAGGCAGGTGCTCCACCCAGGGGTCCATTCCGAGCACGGCATCGCAGCGCTCGTCAGTGAGGCACACACTCACCGCCGCACCGCCGCCGACACCGTGGCCGTACATGCCGATCCGGGTCATGTCGATGCTTCCCGTCACCTGTCCAAACGGGCCTGCGTCGCCTTCCTCCAGGGCGTTGACTATCCCGACGAGATCGTTGGAATGGGTTTCGACCAGGAGAGCAGCCGCCTCGTCGTATATCTCGGGGTTCACATCTTCTCCGCCGGGGATCGCTTCGGGCCAGTACCGGACCAGGTCTCCGTCCTCGAACACCGTTGCCACCGCCGAGTAGGTGTGATCGGGGGCGATCACCACATATCCATTGGAGACGAGGTTTTCGATCTGGTTCAACGCCAGAGACCGATACCCCTGCCACCCGTGGCTGTAGATCACCACCGGAAAGGTGCCCGGCGCCACCGTCAAGCCCTCATAGGTATGGGTTTCGGTGTACCTGAGATGGCTGAGAAACCACGAGGGAAGACCCACCGAGCGGGATAGTTCCGGTCCGATCACCGGCCAATCCGGGTGGATCATCCCCGCAACAGTCTCGCTATCGGGGAGGGCCGGGTAGAACACCTGGACCACCAGTTCACGGTTCCGGCCCGGCCGGGGGCCGTACACCTCTTCGGATTCGGGGATTGAAAGCTCGAGGGTGACCGTGCCCACGGTTTCCGGGCCTGACGGTGCCGGCAACTCCGGAACCGGAAACAGCCAGGCGGGCGACGAGACGAGCAGGAGCCCGGCCAGCCCGAAGACGCCACGGGCAATCCGGCTCGACCACTTGAGGTTGCGATCGAGAAAAACGATGTCGCCGATGATCAGCCCGATAGCCGCGGTATAGAGAGGGATCAGCTGCCAGCGAAATCCTCCGATCTGCAACTGGGCGATCAGCATCGCGAACATCAAGCCGGAGGCAATCCCCCGCCTCGGGCGAACCCCGAAGACCGCCGGCCACGCCACGGCGAAGACACAGGTGAAAAGGAGAAGAAGCTCGAATTGTCTCACCGGGTGACAGGTCCGGTCGGAGCGACAGCCATCAGTTGTCGTCCCGGTTGCCGGCTACCACGAATCAGGGATCGGCGTCCCCTGGTGAAAGCTCATGAGCCATTTACCCGACCGTTTCACCCAAATCGAGCTGCGGCGAACCTCCCTGCCGGTCGGGCCGGTTGTCAGGTAGGTGCAGAGCATCACCGTCGGATAGATCTCGCGGACCTCCCAGTCCTTGACCACCACCTCTTGGGAGCGGCCCCGTGACATCTCCCTCACGATGCCTACCAGGTCGTACTGGCGCCCTCTGGTCCCGATCTCGGTGAACTCGTCGGTAAGCAGTTCCATGACCTTTGACGTGTCCCTTCTGAAATCGGGGTCCAGAAGCTGCATTTCGAGATCGCGAAGCAGCTCCTCGGTGGAGATTTCAATCGGCATGACGCGAGCGTAGCGACAGTCTTCTATTCAGTCAGACCGATGAGGTTCTCGAGCGCCGCTCTGATCTCATCTTCTGACCTGATCCCCGGCCAGGAATCGACGACTGTGTGGTCGGCAGCGATCAGAACGGTGACCGGTTGAAAGGGAACACCGTAGAGGGCGAATATCGCCTCTTCGGCATCCAGACCCCACTGGATCTCACCGGAGAGAAACAGCTCCTCGGCCCTCGCCTCGGTCAGTTCGAAGCTCGACTTCCAGGCCGGTGCGACGAAGTCGACTCTGTCGGCGTATTCAGAGGCAAGTTGGTCGACGACGGGCAACTCCCGTCGACAGGTCGGTCACCACTCGGCCCAGAAGACGAGATATACCGGCCGGGCTCCTTCGGAAAGGGTGTAGCTGCCACCATCCCCGAGTTCCAAAGTGAAATCAGGAGCCAGTTCCCGGTCCGACGTTGTCGTCGTCTCCCCCTGGCTTGTTGTGGTCTCACCCGCCCCGGGCAGCGTTGTGGTGTCTGAGGTGACGACAGTCGTCTCACCGGGGTCGGCTATCGACGTTGTCGTTCCGGCGTCACCGGCACAAGCTGAGGCCACCAACACGAGGAGACCGAGAGTAACCGACTTTCTCATTGGTCTAAGGCTAAATGCTGTCGTGTTTACGTGGAATAAATAAGATCGGATCGGAGAACATTACACTTGGGACTTCGTGGCAGATACCCAGCTCTATTTTGCATACGCTTCGCTGCTCGATCCCCAGCAGCTGGCGGAGGCAGCACCCGGTGCCAGATTCCGGTTCAGTGCCCACTTCCCCGAGACCAGGCTTGTCTTCGTTGCCAATGGGGCCGGTCCTGTAGCTTCACTCGTGGAGTCGCCAGGTTCGACGGTTTGGGGTGGAATCTTCGAGGTACCACTGCCCGAAGTCGACCAGCTCGTCCAAATCGAAGCCCTGGAGCGCCGTGCCCCGACGTGGGAGATGAAAGCAGTTGACCGTGCCGGCAACAAACACGACTGTCTGGCCTTCGTCGCCGACGTAGCCGGTGCAGAGCCCGGAAAGCCTTCAGCGGATTACCTGGGGAAGATGATCCGCGGCGCACGCCACTGGGACCTCCCCGCCGGTTGGGTGGTCGGACTCGAAGATCTGGCCGAAGACCAGCCTCTCACCTGAGTTCTGACGCAGAAACCACCCGGCGCGAGCCGGGTGGTTTGATCCTCTGGACTCAGACCTCTTCGGCTACCGGGAACAACCGGTACAGCCCGAAGGCCACCAAGGCCCCGACGAGGGGAAACACCAGGTAGACCCAGACGTCAGTGAAATTCCCGGACACGATCGCCGGGGCGAATGAGCGGGCGGGATTCACAGAGGCTCCCGAGAACGGGATTCCGGCGAGGTGGACTCCGACGAGGGTGAGAGCGATCGCAGTGGGAGCGGCCTTCCCACCAGAGCGGACCGCGGCCATAACCACCCAGACTAAGATGGCAGTGAGCGCTATCTCCATGAGAATGCCCGTGCTCAACTGTTCGAACGTTGTCCGGGTCCCTGCGACCACGTCGGTGCTGGAAGCACCGGCGACGATGAGTGATCCCACTGCAGCGCCGGCGAACTGGGCCACCCAATACCCGATCGAATCACTCAAGGTGATCCTCTTGTCGAGGAGCATCGCCAGGGTCACCGCAGGGTTGAAGTGGGCACCGGAGACATGCCCGAGGGCCCATATGCCGGCAAGCAGTGATAGGCCGAAAGCGAGTGCGATCGCGATGATCTCAGCCGCCCCGGTTGCCCCGCCGACTGCGAGGATCCCCATCGTGCCTCCGAACACGAGGATCAGGGTCCCCATGAATTCAGCCAGATATTTGTTGATAACCAAGACGAGCTCCTCCTGTAGTCAAGCCAGACCTTCGACCCGTCGGCCATCCGAAAGGTTTCCAAACAGGCTCAGGCTATGCCGGGAGAAGTCTCACGGGACGGATTCCCAGGTCACGGCGACAAGAAGGCCCCCGGTGGGGGGCCTTCTTCACGTCTGCGAGTCGATCTGTAAGCCGGATTCTTTTACGAGCATCGTGCTGACCTGGAACAGTCCCCGGTTTTGGCCGTCTGACCTGGACAAACAATCTCCCGGTAGTTCTATCGGGTTCTAAACGTTTCTATCTGATTCAACGACCGCTTGTTGAAAAATCTGTTGAACGAAAGCGCCCGACGCCGGGCCGCATAGCTAGTGCCATTCACACGTTTAGATACCTCAGCACTGCGGCCGGTCCTACGACATTGAACAGGCGATCTTCGATCGGCGGCATACTGTTCTCGCAGGGCGACCTTTGGGAGCCATTCGCCCGATCCGACTTCGACGATTCCGAAGACCACCCTGGCATTGACGGGCACCGATTGGCCCGGGCATCGTGCAGGAGAGGCGCGGCCACGGTCTACAGCCGGCGCGATTGATGTGCCTGGGGCCGCGCACCGACGGCTATGGAGCGCCAACGCCCAGGGGACTTGCTGTGGCCTCGTAGCTCGGCGAGCTGTACGGAATGCTCAACGATGCGAGCCCGAGGAGAAGCCAACTAACGCCGATACAGGCGTACCAGATAGCGTCTGAAGGGTCCCAGACGTCGGGTGCGAGGGCGTGAAATCCGTAAGTTATGGCACCGGCAGCGGCCGTCGTTAGCGGGACCCACTTCGCCCACCCCGGAAAGACCACGGAACGCAGGACCCCAAAACCAAGGACGATAAAGGCGACCGGGAGGACGAAGAGCCCGACGGAATAGGCGAGCAAGAAGGCGAGGAAGGTGTCACCTGGCAATAGTTCGAGTCCAAACCCGACACCGAGCACCGTTGCACATGCTCCAACCAATCTGCTGCCGAGGCGAGGGGTCCTACGGTCGATCGACCGCGCCACTGACCAGAGCCCCCACCCAACCGAAAGACCGGCAAGAAGCGCGAGGAGGGGAAAGGCTATTGGGAACGAGTCGTCAGAGTCCTCATACGTCAATTCCAAGACGACGATGCCGGCGAGCCAGGCCATGCCACCAGCCGAGATGATGAAACCACGCGCTCTTGCTGTCATCCTGGGAACCTAGTCCCGACAGTCTCGACATGCTCCCCACAATCAACGAGACATCTCGGCCCATTTGGCGAATTCCAGCTCCCGATTCCTCGATCCACGCCGGGACGCGCTCCAACTTCCCTTGACCGCGTCGACTTTCTCAGAGGTAGGTCAGGGTCGACAGGCAATTAGTAACCCCGGCGAAAGGTGACCCCCATTTCGGTCCGGTAAAGCGTGCCGCGTCAACCCGGGTAGTTCCACTTCCGAAAGTGGTAGGGGACGCGCTTACTTTCCACTTACAAGAGTTCGGCGCTGGCCCGGACGGGCTGATATTCACAAACGAGCGAGGGACACCGATCCGGCGCAGCCCGATCTCGACAGTCGTTCGGCGTGCTGGTGATGTGGTCGGGATTGCGAAGGGTTATGGATTCCACGAGTTGCGCCACCACTACGCATCTCTGCTGATTTCATCAGGTTGTTCGGTATCCGTCGTGCAGCGTCGTCTCGGCCATGCCACGGCGCAGAAGACGTTGGACACCTGCTCGCAACCTATGGCCGGATGACGACGAAAAGACCACTCAGGCCGTCGATTCGCAGCTCGGGCCAGCACTGCTCGTCGAATCTTGTTTGAATCAAGATGTCTCACAACCATCCGAAATGGCCTAAACCCCCTGGTTAAAGGGGGTTTAGACGCTGCGAGTCGATCTGTAAGCCGGATTCTGTGACCTGTCGCGCTCTGGCAATGCCGGAACGACAGTAACGACCATCCATCTAGGCGAACTGTCTCCAGTTCGCTCGAGCGGCCCACCCGGGATATTCAGCGGGCCGCTGATCCCTGCTTGGCCTTGCTCCTGGTGGGGTTTACAAGCTGCCCCGGTCGCCCGGGGCACTGGTGGTCTCTTACACCACCTTTTCAACCTTGCCTGTGTCCGGAGACCATCGGCGGTTTGTTTTCTGCTGCACTTTCCGTCGGGTTGCCCCGCCTGGGAGTTACCCAGCACCGTGCCCTGTGGAGTCCGGACTTTCCTCGTCTCCGCAAAAGCGGAGCCGCGGCCGTCCAATCGACTCGCTGATCCAATTCTACCTGGTTCTACGTCCCCCGATGACCCCGCCAATGCCACCGACGACTATTGAGACCAGGGCAAGCAATAGGACATTCCAGATCGATGCCGACGCCCCGCCGAGACTTGCGAGCAGGATCAGCATTCCCCCGAGAAGAAGGCCGCATACCGACCCGTGGAACCGGTTGGAGTGGAGCGCCATCCTCCCGGCAATCCATCCTCCGACAACGAGACCCGCGAGGAGCCCGATCAGCAGCCCGATGGTCGGGCCGTTATTCACATCGGCGAGAGCCAGGCCGCCTCCGACGAGAAACCCCACGACCGTAATCGCGAGTCCCCCTGCAGCCACTCCCATGACCACGGCCTGAATACTCAAGGCTGCGAGCATGAAGCGTCCCCCATCAGGTCGCGCGGAGACAATCCGTGGCTCTCATTTTCCGTCAAGTTAGTGGCGGGCACTGCTCAAGCTTCGTGAAAACCGCCAAACCGGGGATAATCGTGTTGGATGGACCCGATTTCAGCATCTGAGACAACCCACCCCTGGGGCGACGCCGAGACGCCGTTTGCCGAGATTGGCGGCCCCGAAGAGGTACGGCTGCTGGTCGAGGAGTTCTACGACATCATCGAAGACGAATCGCCCTCTCTGCGAGAGATGCTGCCGCGCAGCACCAACGGCTCACGGTTGAAGCTCTATGAGTTCATGAGCGGATGGCTGGGAGGTCCCCAGCTCTACCAGAACAAGCGCGGCCACCCCCGCCTCCGCATGCGCCATTTCCCGTTCTCGATCGGCGACGAAGAGGCAGCCGAGTGGATGAGGTGCATGGTGAAAGCAATGTACCGGCGCAAGCTTCCCGCCCAATTGATCACTTTCCTCACCGAGCGTCTCAACGAAACCGCCCTCCACCTGCGGAACCAACCCGTCTGAAACCATGTGCGGACGTTTCTCCATAACCGGTGACCTCGATTTCTACGCCGAGTATTTCGGCATCGACGACGTCCGGACCGACCCGCTCGAACCAAGCTGGAATGTGGCACCAACCGACCGCGTCTATGTGGTTGCCGAAAACGACGGCAAACGCTCGCTCGGATCGATGAAGTGGGGTTTGGTCCCCCACTGGGCCAAAGACAGGAAGGCGATCCAGATCAATGCCAGAGTGGAGACGGTCGCCACCACATCGATGTTCCGCGACTCGTTTGCTCGTAAGCGCTGTCTGATCCCCGCCGACGGATTCTACGAGTGGGAACCGCCCGAGCATGGGCGATCGCCGCACTGGATCTACCGTGCCGACGGACACCCTATGGTCTTCGCCGGGATCTGGGCATCGCGGATGAACGAGGACACCCAGGAGTGGGAGCGAACCTGTTCCATCATCACCACCGAGGCCGACGGGCCCGTGAGCGACATCCATCACCGGATGCCGGTATCGCTGGTGCCCGACGTCTGGGACGCCTGGCTGGATCGGGAGATGACCGATCCGGAGGAAGCACTCGGCCTGGTTCGGACCGTCTACGCCGAAGAGATCATGGAACATGAGGTTTCGAAGCGGGTCAACTCCGTGAAGAACAACGACCGGGACCTCACCGCTCCGGCCGCACCCGACACTCTGTTCTAAACCAGGACAAGGCGATGAGGCAGATTATCCTTGGGCTGTTCTGAACCCGACGAAAAACCTTGCGCGCGTACTGGCGCTATCTCTTGCGGTGGCGGCGTGCTCGCCCGCGAGCACGAGCTCATCGACGAACGCCACACAACCCGATGGAACACCTGTAACTACGGCTCCGACTTCGACCGAGCCCGGACCGCGCCAGTGTGTCCGCCCGGCAACTTCTACCGCTACGGTCTCCACCGGGTCAGCTGCGGCCGACGCACTGTTCCTATCCGGTGAGATCTTTGTCTGCGCAGACAGTGTTGTGGTCGTCAGTGAGACTGACGTCAACCAGGTTGCCGCCGCAGCCCAACTAGCTGCTGCGCTCGGTGGGCCGCTCCTGTTTCCCCATCCCCAGCTTGCTGCCGAAATCGGGCGACTCAAGCCCCTACACATTTACATCCTGGGCGAAGTCGAATTGACGCTGCCACCGGGCTCAGCGGTGTCGCGTCTCGGCATGACCGAAGCGGTGGACGCGGCGAGGGCGGCTCTCGGCGTCGTCGAAGAGCTCCGATTGCCGGCAGCCCCCGACGCCTCGACGATCGTTGAGACGGTGAACGCCATTTCGGATGCCAGCAGGGTGGTGATTCCCCAGACCGCACCCGGCGACACCACCGAATCACCCGCTCCGACCTTTGACGCTGCAGCGATCGTTGCCGGCCTTGCGGTACCAACCGAGGCCCCGACGATCTGGTTGGTCAACGCCTCCGACCCGGTGGGGCTGCTGATGGCTGCCGCTACCGGTCAGGCGGTAGGTGCCCGCGTGATGGGCATCGATACCGCCGACATCCTCGGGTACCCCGAGGTCGGGACTGCGATTGGTGGTCGGAGCGCAGAGGCATTGCGATTCGTCGGCTCGGCGCCCGAGACCGGCGCATGGGAGCTGGCAGTCCTCCTCAACGGAAGGCAGCTGCCCGGCGGGGGGTACTCGATTCTCGGCGACGAGCAGCCGAAACGCTACGTCGCCTTCTACGGTCATCCGGAGACCTCGGCCCTCGGGGTGCTCGGAGAGCAGGGCCCGCAGGAGACGCTCGATCGCATGGCTCCTTTCGTCGAGTCGTACACTGCCGATGGCCATCTGGCGATACCCACCTTCGAGATGATGGCATCGGTGGCCGCCGCAGACATCACCGATGACGGCGACTACAGCTTCGAGTGGCCTGTCTCCACATTCACCGGCTGGATAGACGTCGCTGCCGAGCAGGGTGCGTATGTAATACTCGACCTCCAGTCGGGGCGTGAAGACTTCCTCTCCCAAGCCCAGCAGTACGAGGAGCTCCTCCTTCAACCCCATGTCGGGCTCGCCCTCGACCCAGAGTGGCGGCTCGCTGCCGATCAGATCCATCTGCAACAGATCGGAAGGGTGGACGCTGCCGAGGTCAATCTCGTGGTCGACTGGCTCGCCGACCTGGTACGCGACAACGGTCTCCCCCAGAAGATGATCATCGTCCACCAGTTCCGTGAGTTCATGATCCAGGATCGGGACACTCTCAAACTACGCCCGGAACTGCAGATGGTGCTGCAGATGGATGGGCAGGGCCCGATCGCAACGAAAGACACGACCTGGGCTGCCCTCACCGGGGGAACCGAGGACAACCACTGGCGCTGGGGATGGAAGAATTTCTTCGACGAAGACAGCCCGACTCCGAGCCCGGAGCACACAATGGGCAAAGTGCCTGTGCCGGTTTTCGTCAGCTACCAGTAGGGTGGCCCGATGACGAAATTCGCATATTTCTGTGGCCATGAACAGTGGCAGCCAGAGGTTCTGGTCGAGCATGCCCTCCTCGCCGAGGCAGCCGGGTTCGACATGGTCGTCGTCTCCGAGCATTTCCACCCCTGGGTCGATGATGAGTCCGCCTCCGGTTTTGCCTTCTCCACCATCGGGGCAATGGCGGCTGCCACCTCGTCCATCGAGTTCGCCACCGGCGTCACCACTCCCCTCTTCAGGTACCACCCGGCGGTTGTGGCTCAGGCCGCTGCGACGCTCGACCGTCTCTCCGGGGGACGGTTCACGCTGGGAGTCGGAACCGGAGAGAACATCAACGAAGGCCCTCTCGGCTACGAATTCCCGGCGTACGCCGAGCGCAATGCACGAATGCGTGAAGCCCTCGAGATCATGCGCCGCCTCCTCGACGGTGAGAAACTCACATTTGACGGCGAGTTCTACAAAACAGACAGAGCCAAGCTCTACTCCCCTCCCACCGGGCCCGTCCCGATTCTCCTCGCGGCCGGCGGTCCAAAGTCGGCGCAGTTGGCGGGAGAAATGGCCCAGGGTGTTGTCACCTCGGTGAAAGACCCCGCCGAGACCAGGGAGAAAGTGATCGAGCCGCTGCAGGCCGCAGCGAGCTCCGACCCGATCGTCCTGGCCACGAGGTGGTCTCTGTTCGCCGCAAACGAAGATGAGGCATGGCGGGCGCTCTACTCCTGGAGAGGGCTCCGCGCCCCGGGCAGGCTCGAAGCCGTCGACCCGGCCACGTTGCGCGAGCGGGCCGACGAACTCCCACGAGACGAGGTTCTCGGCCGCTACACGTTGGTCAACAACGCCGATGAGATCGTCGCTGCATACAAACCCCTTGTAACCGAGCTCGAGGCCGACATCGTCACCTTTCAGATGGCGTCACTCGACCAACCTGAGTTGATCAGGCTGATCGGCAGCGAGGTCCTCCCCGTCCTGCGCGGGTAAGGCCACTAGGAAAGTCTGGTAATCAACTCGATGAGTTGCAGCAGGTCCTGTACGACATTCGGCGCCAGGTTCGGAGTCTCCGCAGCCATATAGAACGACGGCACTTGTTGTCTCATTCGGGTGAGAATGAATGACGCATCCTCTGAGGGCTGGTCGAAGAGAAGCTCGATCTGCGGGTAGAGCCGGCCGGCAAGTGAGGGTCCGAAGGTTGCGAGCAGGTCGACCCGAAAGCCATCCACTTCCCTGGTGGCGATGTGGTAGCTATCTCCCGAACCGGTGATGATCTCGACAAGCGTGAACTCCACGTCCTGGGTGGTGGTCACCGACGACCCGACCACCTCGACGCTGCCAATGAGCAGTGAATCGATGCTCTGGGCGAATCCGGACCAGAAATTGGAGGCGATGCCGGCGTCCCCATCCCGAAGACCCGAGGCGACATCCTCTACTGAAGCACCCTCCGCAAGAGATGCAAGCGCCGACTGCTCCGGCACGGCCAGCGCGGCGGCCGAGCCGAACTCTCCTGCCGCAAGCATCGAAAAGAGGTCTTCCACGGCTTGTTCGGCAGTCTCGGCCCCCGAACCCGATTGCAGGGACGGATCATCGTTGCCCGAACACGCCACGAGCCCAGCGACGAGAATTGCGACAGCGAACAGTTTCTCAGACCACATGTTCGGGGATCCTGCCCGTCTTCAACAGGCCACTCCTGCGATCAGCCGAGTTGAGGCCTACAGCGAACCACATCCACACCAGGTAGAGGATGCCCACGGCCTCCAGCACCCATCGCCACGGGTCGGTGAGCGCACGCTCCCAGGCAAGGGGCCAGAAGGGGGACGGCCCTGGCGCTAATTCGAAACCGAAGAAAGGCCAGAAGAAGACCTCGGGGTTCGCCCACATCCCGTCCAGCAACAGGTGGAACAGCCAGGCAACGCCAACCGCCATGAAGGCTCTCCTTCGCCTGCCCCGCCTCGTCAACAAAAGCACGAAGACCATGTAAACACTTGCGAGGGTAAGGGAGTGGGCCCACAACTGGCTGGTCGAGTAGCGATCGGCGAGAAGGAGGGTGCCGATCGGCATGTCGATCAGGTCGGGGATCATCACCCCGAGGAACAAGAATCGAACGTCGACTTTCGGATCCCGGAAAATCCACCGGAATAACCAGAGGGTTGTCCCGAGCCGCCAGATCAGCATTTCAGGGAGCCCCGGGCCGCTCTACGCGACGAGGATGCGCCGGCAGTGGACGCAGCGAGGGATCTCGGCGCTGAGCGCTTCATCTCGCTCGGCCGGCGAAAGTGCCATGTTGCAGCCACCGCACACCCCGTTCTCGAACCGGCCGACGGCCACACCCTCCTTGGAGGCACGCAGGGTCTCGTACATCTCGAGAAGGTCGGGGGCTACCGGTTTGATTGCCTCCACTTTGCGCTCTTCCTTACGGGCGATCTCGGCATCGATTCGCTTCCAGTCCATCTTGATCGATGCTTCGAGCCTGGCCTTCTCCGCGACGAGCACATCATGTCTCGTCTCCAGGGAGCCGACTTCCTCCCGAACCGGGTCGACGTTGTCGAGAAGCTTCAGGACCCGGCTCTCCATCGCCTCACGCTGGCCGCGCAGGCTCTCCACCTCCAGCCGCATGTGCTCGGTCTCCCGGCCGCTCATCGATCCGGCGAACAGCCTGGTCTCGTGCTCCTTCAGTTTCGACTCGAGGATCTCCAGCTCACCCTCCGATTTGTCGAAGTCGAGTTCGAGTGTGCGCAGGGTTCCGCTTGCCTCGGAAATCTCTTTCGCCAGCACCTCGATCTCATCGTGAGCGGTCTTGTAGGCAGTAAGATCCGGGAGATTCTGACGCTCTTCGAGCAGGCGGTCGATCTGCGAATCCAGATCCTGGACATCGAGGAGGTCAGCGAGGCTGGTTAGTTCCATGCGTACCGCAGGCTAGTGCCCTGTTCGAACCTGTCTGCCGGGTCGAGCGGTGTCGCCGGTCAACCCCAGGTCTCGGGGTCGACTTCGGTGAAGTCGACTACCTCGACACCGGAGATCGTCGAGGCGAGGGCGACGAGGCCCGGCATTCCGGGGCGCTCGGTTGCGACATGGCCCGGATCGACAACTGCCAGCCCGAGGTCGAGCGCCAGGACCGCGCGATGATGGGAGACGTCGCCCGTGACAAGGGCATCCGCTACGCGCGATGCTTGCTCGATCAGCTCCGAACCCGAACCGGGAACTACCGCGACCCTTTCCAACATCCTTTCGCGGTCTCCCGAGACCCGCAGGCCCGCGATTCCGAAAGCATCGGTTGCCATCGCATCGAGGGCACCGAGCTTCGCCTCGAAGGTGCCCACCCGGCCTATTGGCGGGAAGCCCTCTTGCTCATCTTCGCCAAACGGCTCGATGTCCCGAAGCTTGAAGACTGACGCCAACGCTTCGGCCGTGCCGCCGGGGGCGGCGTCGAAGTCGGTGTGGGTGACCAGGAGGGCGGCCCCTGACTGAATTAGACGCAGCGCCCGGGAGGCCGGAGACCGGCCGTCAACGATCCGGTTGATCGGTGCAAAGAGCAAAGGGTGATACGTGATCAGCAGGTCAACCGGGTTTGCCTCGATAGCCGCCACCACCTGTTCGGTGACCTCGTGACAGACACCCAGGCGCTCCACCCGATGCTTCCGGTCCCCGAGTTGCAAGCCCACCGGATCCCAGGAGGCGGCAGTCTCCGGGCGGGTCCGTTCGGCGAGTTGGTCCGCAATTTCGTTGACTGTTGGCACCAGGGCAGGGTAACCCAAGCCGGAGGGGATACGCTCACGCCATGGATACAACCGCGGCCACCTCCTGGCGACCCCCGTCGGGATGGTCGTCACTGACGGTGATCGACTCACATGCAGGTGGAGAGCCGTTCCGGGTAGTGACCGACGGACTGCCGGAGATACCGGGGGCAACCGTTCTCGACCGTCGTCGCTTCGCTACAGAGCACCTCGACAACCTGCGCCGGGGGTTGATGTGGGAGCCGCGCGGGCACCGTGATATGTACGGAGGTTGGATCGGCGAGGCGGTAGAGCCCGATTCGGACTTCTCCATCCTGTTCACCCACAACGAAGGATTCTCGACGATGTGCGGTCACGGCATCATCGCGGTCACCAAGCTCGCGTTGGACACCGGCATGGTCGACAGCTCGGACATTGTTTCGACCCTGCGAATCGACACCCCGGCCGGACAGGTCGTCAGCGTCGCCGAGCACGGCGCAGGAGGGATGGTTGACAAGGTCCGTTTCCGCAACGTGGCCTCCTATGTCGAAGCTCTCGACGAAGTTGTCGATGTCAGCGGGCTCGGCGAAGTGAGGTACGACCTGGCATTCGGCGGCGCCTACTACGCCTACGTCGATGCTCCATCCCTGGGTGTCGACTGGCCGCCAGATGGGACGGGCCTGCTGGTCGACCTCGGACGACGGATCAAAAACGCGGTCATGGCCAGCCGTCCGATTGTCCACCCGCTCCACGCCGACCTCGGGTTTCTCTACGGGGTGATACTCACCGGGCCTGCCGTCGACCCGGCGAACTACCGCAGAAACGTCTGCATATTCGCCGACGGCGAGGTCGACCGCTCCCCCACCGGGACGGGCGTCTCCGGCCACGTAGCCATCGAGGCTGCCCGGGGAAACCTGCAGCCCGGCGACCGCCTGGTTGTGGAGAGCATCGTGGGCAGTGAATTCGCCGGGACCCTGGCGGAGCTCACCCGGATCGCAGACATCGAAGCGGTGGTCCCGGAGATCGAGGGAACTGCGCATATCACCGGCAGGTCCGAGTTCTGGTTCGACCCGGAAGACAGTCTCAGCCCGGGATTCCTGCTTCGCTGACTTGGCCGCGTCCCGGATGTGAAACAGCCGTCTTCGCCGCCAGGTAGGTCGTCAGCGGAACTGCTGCCACCAGCCCGACCGATCCGACCAGGGTGCGGACGATCTCAACTGCGACCACCTCCGAACTCACCACGAACCCCGCGCTCATCCCGGACAGGCTGAACAGGATGAGCAGCGGCATCGCCGCTCCTGCGTAGGCGAGGAGCAGGGTGTTCACCGTCGAGGCGATGTGATCCCGTCCGACCCTCAAGCCGGCTGCAAACAACTCCGCAGATCCGAGATTCTCGTTGGCTGACCGAACCTCCCACACCGTCGAAGCCTGGGTGACGGTGACATCGTCGAGCGCACCGATTGTCCCCAGGACTATTCCTGCGAGGAGCAGCCCGCTGAGGTCGATTCCCGGCACGGCTGTCAGGTAGAAAGCCTCTTCGCCGGCGAAGCCCGAGAACCTCGCGAGGTACAAGACGATCCAGGAGAGAGCCACGGTGATTCCCAATGCCCCGAAGGCGCCAATGGCCGCCACGTGTGTCAGCGGGTTCGGACCGTGGGTCACGTAGAGCGAGATCAACGCGATGGCGCCGCCGCCGACGAGGGCGACCAACACCGCATCGCGGCCGGCGACGATCGCGGGGACGATGAACAACAACAGCACGATGACACTCGCAGTGAGCCCGAAGAGCGCAAACAGCCCCCTGATCCGCGCCAGGGCGACAACGGCGAGGGCAAAGACCAAAACCACGGCACCGATCAGAGCCCGCCTGTCGCGATCGGCGTATTGATAGGAGATAGAGCCGTCGTCGAACTCGGTGACGTTGATGAACACCGCGTCCCCGAGCTCGAATACCGGCTGTCCTTCGCCCTCGGAGAACTCCTGGACTATCGGCTCTCCACCATCACCGAGGTCGAACGCCACTTGATAACAGACGAGGTCAGCCGAGTAGCTGCACGGCTCGTTGGCGACAGATTCAACCGTTGCGGGGACCGCCTCGTCGGCAAAACCGAGGGCGGTGAGATCGACGTCTGGAGCTTCCCTCGGCACGAGCACGATGAGGCCCACGGTGATGAACAGGACCATCGAAACCACCGCTGTCGCCTGCCAGCCAGGAGGCTTCAATCGTCGCCGATCGGGGCCGATCAGGGTTTCAAGGTCGTCAGAGCCGTCGGGCATTCGACGAGGTTAGGCCGAGTGCTGCGCTCGGCGGTGTCAGGTCAGCGGTTTGAGTCGACCAGCGAGGACGGTATTGCGTGCTGTGCGACAGCGTCAGGCAGGACGAGGGAGAAGCAGGCGCCCCCGAGGCGTTCGGATCGGCGATAGGTAGCCGAGCCGCCATGTGACATCACTATCGCCTCGACTATCGCCAGTCCAATTCCGAGTCCAGGGTTGGTCGCATTCAAACGATTCGCCCCGCGCTCGAAACGCTGCCAGATGATCGCTTCGTATTTGGTCGGTACGCCGTTGCCATTGTCGTGCATCTCGATCACCAGGTCATTGCCCACGACCTTGCTCACCAGGAGCGCTTTATCCCCGCCATAGCGAACTGCGTTGCTGAGGAGGTTCGACAGCGCTTGCTGTATTCGGCCCGAGTCAACCCGAACCAATGCGTCGGATGTGATCTCCAAATCGATGCTGGTCCCCTCGGATTCGACGCCCCGGAGCGCCGCATGCACTATCGAGGAGACCGAAACTTCGGCGATCTCGAGGGGGAGATTGCGGTGGACGCCGCGAGCCAGCATCACCAGGTCGGAGACGAGGCGGGCCATGTGGTTTGCCTGCTCGCTGGCCTCGGCGATCATCTCGTTGCGAGCGTCTTCGGGGAAGTCGTCTCCATCATCGGTCAGCAGGTTGAGATATCCGACGATTCCAGTCAGCGGCGTGCGCAATTCATGGCTAACCGAAGCAACCAAATCGGAGCGTTGCTTCTCGACCCTCCTTTGGTTGCGGCGGATTGAAACCATCTGGCGAAGGAAGATGAGGATTCCAACGGCGAGCACTGCGTCGAGGAGAAGCCGCGCATTCTCTTCCGTCGCATTCTCGCGATACGTGTAGACATGGACAGTCAAAAGGCCGGCACCGAGCAAGTAGGGCCAGACCAGGGCCATGAATGGCACCTCCAGCTCGGGAAACTCCCGTTTCGCCGGCGTGATGTCGACGATGGCTGCCGCTGCCACATACATTGCCGACGCCAACAAGAAGAGGGGCCACGCTGGGGCGGCGTCGGCGAACGAGACGTTGACAGCTGTTTGCAAGTAGATGAAGTCGGAGACCACTTGCACGCTGAGGCCGAGGGCGAGAAAGATCAGCCGGGGGTCGAAGCGAAAGTGGCTGCGCCGGATGACCAGAATGATCAGCCCGAACACAACCGCCACATCGAGGATCGGGTAGGTGGCTGCGATCAACGTCCGCCACCAGGGCGCACCTTCAAAGCTGTTGATCAGGTCCTTGAACAGTGTCGTCCAAACCAGAACCGCCAGCGAGATTCCACCGACCAGGGCATCGAGGATTGTCGGCAGCCACTCCCTACCCCCGGATTCGACGCGCGCAAGCATGATCAGCGCCACCAGCAACGTTGCGTAGGCCCCGAGAAAGAAGACATCCAGTGCGCCTACGGATTGAATCTGGAAACCGAGTTCAGTCAGAACTCCGGTCACCAACACGCCCGTCATTGCGAGGAGCGTTCCGGTGCCGATCATCCGCCAGACGATGCGCTCGGTGCGTTCCAGGCTCTTGGATCTGCGCAAGAACAGTATGCCTGCCGTGGACATCCCCAGGACCATTCCGAGGAACCCGATCATATCCCGGGTCTCGGAGCCTTCCGGGAGGACAAGCACAGCAATGATTCCCGCGGCGAGAAGCACGATGACAATGCCCGGGGCGAGCCATCTCTTGGTGCCCGCTCCGAGGAACGCGGTCGAAATCATGCCTACCTATCGGCAGGGCAATGCCGTCTATTTAGGGCTGAAAGTGGCCGGAAATGTCATGGTGCCCCGAATCGCTCAAACATCACCGGTCAGATCGATTTCGATTTCGGTTTCGGCGGACAGTGCCAGCCAGACCCGTTTCAGTTCGACCAACATTGCCTCTATCTGAGACAGAGGGTTGTAGTTGGTGACTGTGAAGCGCAAGCCGCCATGATTTCTCGGAACAACGGGGAAAACCGCGCCATTGACGAAGAAGCCCGCTGTCTTCATCATCGAGAGGCCTTCGAGCACTTTCTTCGACGCGCCTACCTCGATGAACCAGAGCGGCGTCTCGTCGAAGCTCGCCAGCGGCAACCCGATGCTGTCAGCGAAGGCGTTTACGAACTTGATTCGCCGATCCAATTCTTGCTGGAGCCGGGGTAGTTCTGGGGAGAGGTGGATTTCAGCAGACGCGATGCTCGCTCCCAGCATCGGAGGTGGGATCGGCCCCCCGAAGACGAGGGGTGAGCCCGTGAGGTTGATCATGTCGATGAAGTCCAGGTTGGGGGTGGCCACGACGCCACCCATGGTCCCGAACGACTTTGCGAGACCGACCGAGATGACTAGGCGCTCATGCCATCCCGCCCTGCCCATGTAGTTGCCGCATCCGTATTTCCCGGACCACCCGAAGCCGTGAGCGTCGTCGCAATAGATATGGAGGTTGGGGTGCTTCTCCAGCAATCGGTGCACCCGTTCCACGGGAACCGTGTCCCCGTGCATCGAAAACACACCGTCCGTGATGAACCACGATGCCCCGTTGTCATCCGAATCGATCAGGCGCCGGTCGAGCTCGTCGACGTCGTTGTGGGAGACCATCTCCACCTGGGCACCATTGGACGCAAGAGTCGGAGTCACCGCTAGAAGCGAGGCATGCGCCTGAGCGTCGACATATACGGTGTCACCACCGCGGATGAGAACCGGCAAGGCAGCGAGGTGGGCCAGAGTTGTGGTGGCGGCCAGGATCACCGGTGCCCCCATCATCTCCTCGAGCCGGTCGCTCAGCTCTCCGTACATCCCGAGGGCGGTGTAGGCGATCGACGATGAATACGACGTCCCAAATCGCTGCGCGGCCTCGACGGCACCAGCGATTACCCGTTCGTCGGTTCCCAACCCGAGATAGGAGCACAAGCCGAAGTTCGCGACTTCCTGTCCCTGGATGATGATCGTGTCGCCGGCGAAGGACTTGTCTTCGATGAGTTGGCGACCTACTCCCAGCTCATGCGCTGCGGTGCTTGTGGCCCTGAACATGTCAAGTACCCGTTGCGCACGCGTATGGCTGAAGCCCTTTTCCATATATTTTCCCTGATCAGGAGCTTAAGACAGGTGTCCGGCGTTCCCCGGTATTTGTCGACAGAATGTCGGCAAGATGGCCCGCAGGGCGCTGCGAGGGAAAGAGTTGGGGCCGCTCGAGCAGGCGATGCCCGCTCCGCGCGGCAGTGTTCGACTGGTGCTCGCCGGTGACCGGACTAGGGGCTAACGCAGAGTGTCGGTGAAGAGTCGGGCAATCTTCTTGTACCCGCTGTCGTCGGGATGGAGGCAGTCGTCGCCACCGACGAAGTCATCCCGCCTCAGCTCGCCATAAGTCTCCACAACTGTCACGCCGGTGGCCGCGGAGACACCGCGGATGATGTCATTGAGCCCGGCCGGGAGCGGCCCACCGCCCTCGAGCACCAGATCGGCCAGCGGGGCAAGGTCGGCGAGGAAACAGGCACCAAGTGGGTTGTAGTAGGTCATAATCGCGATCTCGGTGTCAGATCCCGCCGCCGCGCGGAGCGAGCCAAGAATCTGGCCGAGATTCGCCGTATAGGTGGCGAATCCACTGGCGATCACCTCGGTGCACTCCGGCGTCACCCCTCCGGCGCACGCAGCAATGACCGGGTTGAAGAGGTCATTGCCGCCAACGGTCACCGTGACCAGGACCACATCGTTGGAGGGGTCGGCATCGGCATTCCGGGCAGTCAACAACTCCAACGCCGGCTGCAACTGATTGGCGATGAGCGAGGTCGAGGTTGCGCCGGGCACTGCGAGGTTGACCAGGTCGACCGGGGCACAACCGGACGCTACTTCCACGCAATAGAGGTCAGACGCGCGCTGGTTGACGAGCGGAACATACCCTGTGGTAGCGGGGTCGGCCGCACCATATCCCCAGGCAACTGAGTCGCCCAGTCCGAGATGGACGGGGTTCGCCTCGGTGTCGGCTCCCGCCGTGAGCGGGACCATCGCCATTGCCATCACCATGGCCAGTACTAACAACCTTCGCACAATTCCTCCTCAGACGTGCGCGTCAGAACTTACACCATCCCGCTGGTCGGGAACGACATAACCGATTCGATCGATGCCGACTCCTCTGGCGGGCGGCAAGGGTGAGCGTGCCTACTATTGATCGCATGACCGACGACCTGAGTCCCGTCCCCCAGCCGCCACGCCCGATGAGCGATGCGGACCGAAAGAACTGGGCGATGGCTGCCCATCTGACGGCGTTGATTGCCTTTGTCGGGATCCCGTCACTCATCGGCCCGCTGGTCGTATGGCTGGCGAAGAAGGACAGCGATGCATATATCGCCGCTCACAGTGCTCAAGCCCTCAACTTCAACATCTCGGTTTTGATCTACACAATCGTGGGCTCGATCGCCCTTGGCATCATCGGGCTCGTCACCCTCGGGATCGGGTTTCTTCTGGCAATTCCCGTGGTGATCATCGCCCTCATCGTCTGGTTGGTCTTGGTAATCCAGGGCGGGCTGGCGGCTTCCCGCGGTGAGCAGTTTCGCTATCCGATGACGATCGACTTCGTCAAGTAGCTCAGCGGCACATCCCCCGGACGTAAGGGCTCCATGCATCCCAGCCCTGCTGGTCACGGATAACAGCAGCAACTTCGAGGTTGGTCCAGGGATCGAAGAGGTCCAACGCGCTGTAGCCGAAATGCCCGGCCCAGAACGGCATCACCTGCATCAATCCCGAAGCGCCCGACGTCGGGTTCTTCGCTCCGGGGTCCCCGGCGCTTTCAAACTCCATGAGACAGAGGGCGCGCGATACATCTTCAGGGCGGAAGTACGACGCAACCAGGGGCGCCCAGCGATCAACACCGGAGCTCGAGCCGACTGACTCACTGGCACAAGCTTCGACAATCGGGATGAAGTCGTTGAGGTTCTCGATTCGTTCGACGTTCAGCCCTCCGCGGACAGCCTGACGCACGATCGTTGCGAACTGGTCCCATGCCTGGCCGCACTCGACGGATGTGGCCAAAGCGGGGGTCCTGGGGACCACGGCCAATGAAACAGCGACGAGGAATACGCAGCAGCGGACGAGCGCGGTGGATGATTTGAACACGGTTTAGGCGTTCCTTTCTGGTCGAACGCCTCCGAAGCAACACGACCTGGGCAGATGAGTCGCAACGCCTTTCCCTCCGGGGCTACGGCTCAAACATCCTTGTTGGCGGCCGGACTTCAGCCTGTGGTGCGCCGGCGCTCCTCGTCCCGGGAGATCCCGAGGGTCCTGAGGAGATCTTCGTGGAGCTGGAACCAGACTGTGTGGTAGGAGTCGAGGTTGTCACTCACATAGGCCGATTCGCCGGCGAGGGCGCGGTCGATTGCTCTCGATAGCCGATCGGCGTAGCGGCCGAACCGGAGGAGGCGGCCGGCGAGGTCGGTGCATATCGGCTGGGCCCTGTAGTCGATTCGGATCAGGCGGGAAAGGATCTTGTTGTCGTAGTCCGGGTCGGAATGGTCATTCATGCCCTGAGAGGTACCGAACCGACGTATTTGCCAGTCGGTTGAGATCTGGAGGAGCTTCGGGTTGAGGACCAGGAATCGCTCGTAGCAACCGTTCACAACCTCACGGGCGTTAGCAAGGTGGAGCTCGACCTCGGTGAGCTCCCGTTCCATTGTTTCACCGTCCCCGGTGAGGCTCCAACCTCCAAACGGGCCGGAGTCCAGCGAAACCAAGTGCCTCCCGGCATTGCCGTGCAAACGTGTGAGGGTTTCATCCAGCGACAAACCCGCAGCCGTCGAGATCCGCTCCGGACTCGCCACCCCGATACATCTCAGGGTGTGCAGAACCAGAAATTCCGGGTCCGAGCGGTGAGGCTCGGGGGTACCGCCCTGGTTCACGCCTCCAGGTCCCACAACCCGCGGTAGTAGCGAATGCGTTCCCCGTCGGGCTCGATGCCGTACTCATCGAACAGTTCACGCTGGTGACCCTGACCGAAATTCCAGTCGAGGCTGAGGGACGCGATCGCGAGGTCGGCCCAGCGGTCGCCGACGGTGAGATCGCCGAGGTCGACGTGGCCCACCCAATCGCCGTCGGGAGAGATCAGGGTGTTTGGGGCACACGCGTCACCGTGGACGACAACCGGGTCAACCAAAGGCGGGGCCGGGCCCAAGGATTCAGGTCGGCGCCCGGCCCACGAGTCAGCTACCCAGGCTGGTGGGAAGTCGGCGGTCGGAAGCGAGTGAATTTCCCGCAGGCCGGTCGCAATCGCCCGAACGGCGTCGCGCCGGCGGGCCCGCCATGTGTCTCCAACAGCGTGGGTGCCGGGCAGCGCCGCGGTCATCAGCCATTGCGCCGTCTCATCCGCACCGAAGTCGATGACACGGGGCGCAGGATGCAGTGGGGAGAGCCACTCGAGGCGGACCCGTTCCCGATCGAGATCGATACCGGTGGTTCTTGGGTTCCACTTGACGAACCGATCGGCGAACCCAAATGTCAGTCCGCCCAGATCATTTCGCCAGACGAGTTCGACCTCGCTTCCGTCCGAGTACTCGAGAACGACCCCGGGGATCGGCTCATCGCCGAGCTTGTGCAGGTCTTTGAGCTCTGAAAAGTCCGGGTCGGCCATATCGACCGACTGTAACGACACCCTGCGAGCGGCCAGTTCGAATTTCCCGGGCCGTCGACGCACGTACTGCCGACGCTGACGAACCGGTCAGATCTTGTTGAAGACGACCCCGAGAACGAGAAGCACCGCCCCTCCGGCGAGGGCCCAGAACGAGTACTCGGTGAATTCGGTGAGGAGGCCTAGTTCATCGCTGGCCACGATGCCGAAGACGATCGCAAGCAGTGACAGCCCGAAAGTTGCCTTGGTGGGTGGTGTGAGTCTCATGGCTCCATTATCTCAAGACGGCCCGAGCGGCGACGGCATTCTTTAAGCCCATTACCGATGGCTAACCAGCGTCAGCGGGCCCGCCGCACGGCAACGTTTCTGTCCGCTCAACTGGCTACGGTGCCGACCGCTCGAACCGTTCCGGTGACACGACGATGCACAGGATGACACGAAACTAGCCCTTTTCTGGGGGGACCGGAGAGGACATGAAAGGACAGACCACATGACGTCAACCTCAAAACCCCCTGCTAACCATTGGGGGAACCCCCGTCGCCACGGGCCTCTCCGGTGGTGGGCGTTGAGGGACTCGAACCCCCGACCCCTGCCTTGTAAGGGCAGTGCTCTAGCCAACTGAGCTAAACGCCCGGAAGCAGCGATTCTACGACAAGTGGCTCCATTCACCACCCCGCGACCGGGACTAGACCGTTCGCGCGAGGCCAGATTGGTCCCCGGGAACCATTCAGTTTTTCTACGGCTCATCCGATATACGAGCCTGTTGATAAATCCTCAATAGAGGCCAAGCGTGTTCCTACGCTGGCCAAGGAATAGAACCACTATGGCAAAGAGCGCATCCATCAGACGAGAAGTAAGCGACGAGGCGGTCCGACAGTACCTCGACGGGATCGGCACATACATGCTGCTCACCGCCGAAGACGAGGTCCAACTCGCCAAGGCCATAGAAGTTGGCAAAAAGGCCGAAGCTGCCTTGCCCGACGAAACAGATTCTGCCAAACGGCGCGACATGAAGCGGTTGATCCGCACCGGCGAGGAAGCCCGCCAGACCTTCATCCGGGCCAATCTGCGACTGGTCGTGTCCATCGCCAAACGCTACGGACACGCCCGCCTCCCATTCCTGGACCTCGTTCAGGAAGGCAATCTCGGTCTGATCCGGGCTGTGGAAAAGTTCGAGTATCGCAAGGGTTTCAAGTTCTCCACCTACGCCACCTGGTGGATCCGCCAGGCCATAACCAGGGCAATCGCGGACAAGAGCCGGACGATCCGGGTGCCGGTGCACATGATGGACACCATCACCCAGATGCAGACCGCCGAGTCGAACCTGACCCGGCGCCTCGGGCGCAAGCCTTCAGACGACGAACTGGCCGAAGAGTCCGGGCTCACGGTGAAGAAGATCATCGAGGCACGGAAAGTTGCACCAGAGCCGATCTCCATTTTCGAGCCGATCGGCGAGGACAACGCAACATTGGGAGACTTCATCGCCGACGACGAAGCCGCCACACCCTTCGACCTCATCGCCTCCAAACTCAACATCGAAGACCTGCGCAACATCCTCGAGCGGCTAAACGAGCGGGAGCGCACCATCATCCAGATGCGCTACGGGCTCGACGGGACGGTGCCGGCGACCCTCGACGAGGTTGGCCGTCACTTCGACGTCACCCGCGAGCGGATCCGCCAGATCGAAGCCAAGGCACTCGCCAAGATGAGGCACCCGTCGACACCGGGCAGCCTTCGCGAGCTCGCAGTTTACTGAGCCTGGCTCCGTCCGACGTTTGGTTTGGTAGCGGGGAGCCAATCAAGCGGACTTGACCAGCTCCCACAACTTGGACAGATCTGCCTCCAGAGGCAGGCCTTTGTCGGAATGGCTGGGCCGCCCTCGACCACGGCGTCGGTGGAACGGCTGGCCATCCCAGAAGATGACACCGCCCCAGACCCCCCAGTCGTGACCCTCGCTCAGAGCAACCTGAAGGCATCTCACTCTCAGGTCACATCCGGCGCAGATCTCCTGGGCCTGGGCCATATCTGCGGGACGTTCCGAGAAGAACCACTCGTGCTCTCCTTCGGAACTACATCGTCCGTTCTCTTGTATTTCTCGTAATTCTTTGTTCACTTCAAAATCCTGATTCTCTTCTTCGTTTGATCGGGGCAAAAAGAAAGCCGCCGGGTGATCCGGCGGCCTGTTCACGAAACGATTGTGAGATCAAATCATGGATCTAGAGGCTGCCGGTTGACAGTGGCTGCGCCGCCGTCGGACGTGGGAACGGGCGCGACGAAGCCAGCCTGCTGCTGGGTGAATGCGATATTGCGCTGCTCGTTCACTGTTACCTCTCTTACTCGACGGCACAACAATATCGATCCACAACCATTCGTCAAGGCATTTAAGAGATTTGGTTGCGGTTGAATTAGGTTGGGCCGCAACCATGAGCGAATACCTCGAACTGGTCGACTACAGGAGCCAGGTCGCCGACCTCTACGGGGCCGTCCGCCATTCGGACCCATCTCGGTCGACGTGGGAATCGTGGCGGCAGTCGCGGGACCGCCTTTTCGCCACCCACCCCCAATCTCCTATCGAACACATCGAGACCTTTTCCTCCCTCCCCTTCTTCGAATACCAACCGTCATGGCGCACAGACGCTGTGTTCCAGCCCGACGACGGGTTCGAGCTGGACGTGGCCAACTCGGGGAGCGACGTCACCCGGTTCACAAGGATTGGGGATGTCGAATTCGACCTTTCGGGCAGCACCCACTCGCTCGGGGTGCTCTGGCTCGAGGCCTATGGAGGCGGAATGTTCATCCCGTTCCGCGACCACACCAACGGTCACTCCACGTACGGGGGCGGGAGGTATCTCATCGACACTGTCAAAGGTGCAGACCTAGGCCGAACCGCTGATGGCATCGTGCTCGACTTCAACTACGCGTATCACCCGAGTTGCGTTCACTCGCCACGCTGGTCTTGTCCCCTGGCGCCACCCTCCAACGCCCTCGACTTCGAGGTGACCTCGGGCGAACAGCTCGTCTGAACCGCTGGGCGCTGAATTCGGATAGGGTTATGACGTGTTCAGATTCATATTCAAACTGATGCGACTCGGCATGATGGCAGCCGTCGGCTCCGCCATCGTCGCCAAGTTCATGCTCAAGTCAAACGCACAACCCACGACCCAGGAAGTGGATATGGTTGCGATCTTCGAGGGTGAAGATCTGACGTCGACCGCCGATCCGTTCTACGGGGGGAAGGTGCTGACGATGTTCGGCGGAACCCGCCTCGACCTGCGCCAGGTGGTCCCTGCCCCGACCGGGGTCTATCTCGACCTTGCGGTGGTATTCGGGGGCCTCGACCTGGTGGTCCCTCTGGGTTGGAAGGTCGATTTCACCGGCAGAGTCATCGCGGGAGGCTTCGACGATCTCACCGCAACCGACTCGAAGGCTGACGTGACCATCGTCCATATCGGGGGTTTCGTCGCTTTTGGCGGCGTGCGTGTGGCCAATATGGCTGCAGGCGAAGTCATCTCGGCATGACCACAACCAGAATTGACGCCAAGAAGCTGATCCCTGGCCGCGGCGAGCCGATCAGCAACGGCACGGTGGTGCTCGAGGACAACCAGATCTCGTATGCGGGCCCGACCGACGGCGCGCCTCAGGTCGGCGATGGTGAAACCGTCAAAACGGAGACGGTGATGCCAGGCATGTGGGAGTGCCATGGCCACTTCCTTGGCCTGCTCTCCTCGAACTTCGACGAGATGTCAGGGCTCCGTCCCCAAATGGCTGCAATGCGGGTCACCCACGACGCCCGCAACGTTTTGGACGCCGGGTTCACCTCGGTTCGGGAAATGGGCGGGTACGGCACATTCCTGGGTCGCAGCATCGACGAAGGCTGGGTGGTTGGCCCCAACGTCTATGCGAGTGGCACGATGTTGTCTCAGACCGGTGGCCACGGAGACTTCCACGGGATGCCCCTGGACCTGGCAAGAGGCCTGGTCCAGGCCCACTGGGGAGAGGACAACATCTGCGATGGTCCCGATGAGTGCCGCGCCGCTGTGCGCCGGATGCTCAGGCTCGGCGCCAAAGTGATAAAGATCCATGCCTCAGGTGGCGTGATGAGCGAGCTCGACGACCCGATCCTTCCCCAATTCTCCAAGGAGGAGCTCGAGGCGATCGTCGATGAGGCAACCCGCATGGGCCGCCTCGTCGGCGCTCATTGTCACGGGAGCCGGGGCATCATCGCCGCCCTCGAAGCCGGGGTGAAGACCATCGAACACGGCACCTATCTCAACGAGGAGGCCGCCGAATTGATGGTTGCCAAGGATGCGACTCTCGTCCCGACCCGCTTCATCGTCGAACACCTGATGTCCGACGCGGGCCTGAAGGGGCTGCCCGAGTACGCGCGTCGTAAAGGCGAAGTTGCCGCCCAGAAGCACAGCGAGGCGGTATCGCTGGCTATCGACAAGGGAGTCCGAATTGCCCTGGGCACCGACATCTGGGCCACAGGGATGTGGGGGCGCAACGCCGAGGAGCTCGGCTGGATGGTCAAGGACGGGATGACCAATCTCCAGGCGATCGAAAGTGCCACCGCCAACGGCCCTGAAACCCTCGGCCCGCAAGCACCGAAATCAGGTCAACTACTCGAAGGCTACGACGCCGACGTCATCTGCGTGTCCGGCGATCCCTCGGAAGACGTCGACATCCTCGCCGACCCCACCAACGTCACCCACGTCTTCAAGGGCGGCACCGCCTACAAGCAGCCCTGAACCCGCGTTCCTAATGCGTGCGAATCAATAGTGATCCACGCGGACTCCGGTTCGGGCCTGGTTTTTGCCATCGGCCGTACTGTCCGCTCCAGGGATCAAATGTGAGTCGTGGCGCCTTAGGAACGGGGTACTACACGATCCGGCGTTTGCTGGCCCAACGGGCTAGCTCGTGGCGGTTGGAGAGTTGGAGTTTGCGGAGTACCGAGGACACGTGGGTCTCGACGGTTTTTATGGAGATGTTGAGTTTCCGGGCTACCTGTTTGTAGGCGAAACCACGAGCGATGAGGCGGAGCACATCCTTCTCTCTGACGGTGAGTTGATCCATCTCCGGGTCGTCTGCGGAAGGGATTGCCCCGGCGAACGCGTCGAGGACGAACCCGGCCAGCCGCGGTGAGAACACGGCATCCCCGACGTGGATACGGCGGATTGCATCAGCGAGTTCCTCGGGGCCGATGGTCTTGGTCACATAGCCGCGGGCGCCGGCCCGGATCATCGCGATTACATCCTCGGCCCTGTCGGAGACCGACAGGGCGAGGAACTTGATGTCCGGGTTTGTTTCCGCCACCCCCTCGACCACTGCCACTCCCCCGCCATCGGGCATATGGACATCGATGAGAACCACGTCGGGCTTGAAGCTCCGGATCCCGTCGATCGCTGCATCGACATCGTGGGCAGTGCCAACAATCGAAAACTCCTCTGCGAGCTCGGCACGAACTCCGGCAAGGAACAAACGGTGGTCGTCGACAAGGAATACCTTGGTGCTCAACTCCCCTCCAGACTCAGGCGGATCGCAACTTCGGTGCCCTCGCCCGGCTCAGACTCGATGTTCACCTGCGCCCCCGCCTTCTCGGCACGGGCGACAATCGAATTCTCGATTCCCTTTCGGTCGGGCCCGACATCGGCCGAAACGAATCCCTTTCCCTGGTCGGTCACGAAGATTTCGATGGTGCTCTCATCGACTTCCATGTAAGCCGAGACCCGATCCGCACCGGAATGTTTGGCTGCGTTGACCATCGCCTCATTCGCGGCCCCGAGCAGGGGGCGAAGCGATTCATCGAGAGTTGCGTCGCCCACCGTGACCACATCGATCGGGATCTGATGGTCCTGCTCAACCTTGCTCGCAATCCCGCGCAGTGCTGTCGACATGAGGTCAACGCCGTCGAGGGGAAAGTTCCCATAGAGCCAGTCCCGCAACTCCCCTTCCTGGTGGCGGGCGAGCAGGCCCATCCGCACCGGGTCATCGGAGCGCTGGATCAGGGCAAGCGTTTGCAGCACCGAATCGTGGAGATGGGCAGCCATCTCCGCACGCTCCTCCTGCCTGATCCGCTCACGCCGCTCGTGTCCGAGGTCCTGGGCAAGCCGGCGCACCCATGGGCCGAAGGCTACGAGGAGCCCGAGGCCGGTGAGGGCGACTGCAAGCAACACAGCACCCAATTCGGCAATGGGACCGATCGTGCTCGCCATGAATGCGAGCCCACCAACCAGGAGGCTCACGCCGATGAGGACCCGGACCCGCCCCGGCTGTTCCACCCCGGGATCGAGGAGCGACGATAGAGGTGAAGGCAGGTTGCGATCGGTGAGGGCTGCAACACCGAAGGAGATTGCCGTCACGATCCATACCAACGCGTCGTCGGGCCACCAGCCGAGGACCCTGGCGAAGACGAGGAACCCGAGGAACGCAAGCCCGAGCCCGATGCCCTGTTGCCCGTCGACCAGCTCCACTTCCCGGTCGTCGACGTCGTCGAAGCTGATGAGCCATAGGACGATGTAGAGGAAAAAGCCGAGGCCCCAGATGGTAGAGAGGCTGACGAAAGCGGCGCGGACGAAGCTGTCGTGGACGCGCAGCGAATCGGCGACGCCTCCGGCGACACCGGCTGCGACGCGATCAGAACGTCGCCGGTACAGGTCGAAACTGCCTTCCATCGACTAGATCATCGCTGGTATCTGCACGGACCTCAATCGGGGATTCCCCTGAGCAACTAGGGGAACCTTCAGGGTCGTCCCTGATTGTCCCCCGCCGCCACAATGTGGATGATTTCGAACATGGAACAAGAAACCACGACCGCGGAGAAGCCAACTTCGCCCCCGCCCCCGACAGGGAGCAAAGAACTAACCCGCCCTCTGGACGACCGGATCCTCGGCGGTGTTGCCGCCGGCCTCTCCAAACGACTCGATCTGCCGGTGTGGCTGATCAGAGTGCTGTTCATAGTCTTCAGCTTCGGCGGAGGTCTCGGTCTCGCCGTCTACGCGGCACTGTGGGCCTTCATCCGCTCAGAAGACGAAACAGACACCATCGCCGAAAGGTTCTTCTCGAGGACCAGCGGCACCGGCTCGTGGATCGGAATCGCTCTGATCTTCATTGCGATCCTGGTCCTGCTCGACAATGTCGCATTCCTCTCCGGAGGTGTGATTTGGGCCGTCGGCCTGCTCGCGATCGGCCTGCTGCTCTATTCGGGCGAACTCCCGCGCCTGTTCAACGAGTTCGACAAATCAAAGGAGGGAGTTCAACAAATGACAACCACAACCAGGGTGGATAGCGGCACACCTACAACGGTCGACCGTGTCGATGGCGGAGCCGGGTCGGCAACCCCTCCGCCGCAGAGCCCGACGCCTGCGCCGACACCGCCGATACTGCCGCCGCCCGCAGCTCCGCGCCCCAAGTCGATCCTCGGCAGGGTGACATTCGGGGTGATGGCGATTGCTCTCGGTGTCCTGGCCCTTCTCGACAATGCGACCAGCCTGATCGACCCGAGCCCGCGCCACTACATCGGCCTGGCGATATCGATCCTCGGATTGGGGTTGATTGTTGGGGCGTTTGTCGGCCGGGCGAGGTGGCTGATCCTCGTTGGGGTCCTCGGCCTTCCGTTTCTGTTCGGATCGCCTGCCCTCGAATACGACTTCTCGGACTGGGACTCGGCCACCATTCAGCACACGCCCGGCAGCTTCGACGAGTTGCAGGGCCGCTATGAGCACTCATTCGGAGAACTGGTGATCGATCTCCGTGCACTCCCCTGGGAGGGTGAAGCAGTTGACATCGAAATCGACATGAACATCGGTGAACTGGTGATCCTCGTCCCTGACGACGTTGCGGTGACCGGCCTCGCCGAAGTGGGAATCGGCCACGTCGAATTCCACCGGGCTCAATCATCGGGACTCGGCCCGGACCTGATCTTGAACTCCCCGGGCTCCAGGGGCTCGATCAACCTCAATGCATCGCTGGCAATCGGCCAAATCGACATCGACGGCGACCCGAACGGTGCATTCCTCCCGCTCCCCCTGCCCCCTACCGCGCCTTAAACCTAAAGGACCAAAGAAATGAAACCACACAAATTCGACACACTTTCCTTCATATCGGGGCTGGTATTTACCGGTTTCGGGCTCATGTTCCTGATCCCCAGCGACACCGGTGACCTGATCGATTTGTTCGTCGACGCCGGGAGCTGGGCCTGGCCCCTGATCCTGCTCGGAATCGGCCTCGCCATCGTCGTCCCCGTTTTCCTCAAGTCTGAAGACTCAGAGGAGGATCAGACCGAGGTTGTTGGAGCCGACTGAGAAGGTCGCATCACCCGATAGAGAGTTCGTAGCGAAACGAGAAGAATGAGGACACCGAAGGCGAAAGCCAGGGTGTCCTCATTCGCGCCGAGAGCGATCCGGCTCCCGAGTAAAGACCCGAAAGCGCCCCCCGCCCCGGCAAGGAGGCCGTCCTTGGGCACAACCCGGCCATTGCGAAAGTTCGTCCAGGTCGCGGCGACAGCAGTGAGAACGATTGCCAGCAAGGAGGTGCCCTGCGCTTCGTACTGAGAAAGGCCGATGAAGAAGACTGCTGCCGGGACGATCACAACACCACCGCCGACTCCGGCTATCCCGGCGAAGAAACCGGAAGCTAGTCCGATACCGATAGAAATCGCCACCAGGGCGGCGGTCGAGAGCTCTCCCGCTCCGGGCAATGGTTCACCGCCCGAGACCATCCTCAAACCGGCGACCAACAGCACCAACCCGAACACGATTGTGAGCGAGCGGGCGCTCATCCGATTCATCGCATTCGCTCCTAGGACCGAACCGACAATGCCTCCCAAACCTATCGCCAATCCGACATCGAGGCGAACCTCCCCCGAATAGCCGAAGCTCAATGCGCCGACAACACCGATCAGGATGATGGAGGCGAGCGATGTGGCATGAGCCCGGTGGCGGTCGAGGCCAACCCAGATGAACAGCGGAACCAGGATGATGCCCCCGCCGACGCCCAGCCCGCCGGCGAATATCCCGGCAGCAAGCCCGACGGCCACGAGTTTCCACGGCGTCACGTCAATGGGGAGGGTGTCCTGCGAAGCGATTCGGGGAATCTAGTTCCCAACGCTCGTCTCCCTCAATCGAGGATGCCCCCGCGGCTCTTCGAACCCTTGCTACGGGCTGAGCTCCCAGACCCGTGCAGTCCAGAGGAACCGACTTCCCCTCTGGCTGAGGTTGACCACCTTCTCCTTCAGCAGCTCGCGCAGGGCGGGATGTTCGGCAACGTTGGTTGGAAGCGGAATGCTGCGCTCGGCGAGTTGTCTCAGGCTGCCGAATGCCGACCGGGCCCGGCTCAAGATCGACTCCTCGTCCTGGAGGCTGCCGGTCGGGAGAAACATCCGCCCGCCTTTCGCCATGAACGCCCTGGCTTCCTCGATCATCCGAACCGGTAGCTCGGCGCCGGTCGGTCCACCGGAGAGCCCAGACGGAAACCACCCGGTGGCGCGAGCCAACTCGTCGGGTATTCCCGACACATCTCCGATCAGGACATCGGCCTGCAAACCCTCCGGCAAAGGATCGAAAAGGTCGCCCTGGAAGAACCGGGCCCGGCTGGCAACCCCGTGCGTATGCGCATTGGCGGATCCAATCTCGGCCGTCCCCTGAGCAGCATCGACACCATAGACCTCAGCGGCGCCGAGCTTGGCAGCCACTATCGACAGGATCCCCGACCCGCAGCCGGCGTCGATCACCACGCTGTCTTTGGGGAAGTCGAGGGCATCAGCCAGGAGGTACGAGACGGTTGACGGGCGAAAGGTGGCTGGTCCGACCAGGAGATCCATAGGCCCTTCACGGCCTTTCCAGGTGATGGTGTCGGTGATCATGTCGACAAGATTAATCCGGCGAGTTTCCCCAATACCCGATGACGGCGCCTGTGCCCGCCACGGGTTGGTTGACCCGCGCTCGTGGTTAGCGGAACAACTCCGGTGAGAACGGGTTTACTCCGCCCGAGGCGCCGCCGCCACGCAGCTCGATCGGAAGAGTCGAATCGGGAATCACGATTCCGGACAGCTGGATCATGTGCCAGTTCCCGCCGGCGCTGAAGGACCCGCCTTCGCCTGGATGGAACGTCGTTATTGTCCCGCCCTTCTTCCACCAGGTCCCCTGAAGCCAGGTGGCCTTGAAGTTCTTGACGTGCTGCCATGCGTTTCCCGGCCCCCAGCTGTTCTCGTGGAACTGCGGAACGTAAGCGAAACGGGGCGACTCTTCCAGAGTGACGTCGAAGAGTTGGGCATTGTACGGAGCAGGATGGCCCGGCTGACCGTTGACATAGGCGTTGAGACAATCATCGAGATGCTCCCACGACTCGGGCCGGTCGACGACGCCATCGCCGTCCCAGTCGAAGTCGGGGTGGATGCTGTTGTTGAACGTCGAACGCTCGCACTGCGCCGGGATGTCGAACCCGCTCGTCGAGACCACCGCCGCATCGATGTACTCCCAGAGTGGCTTGTCATCGAGGTTTGTGCCGTAGATGTTGCGCTTCGGGTTGGAGCCCTGCTGGAGGCGCGGTGTGAAGCCACCCGGGACCGGGCCGGTGGCGAGTCCTTCGATCAGCCCATTTGAAATTCCGGTGAACGTGTTCAAAGTGTCCGGCGCGTTTCCGGCATTCATGACATTGCAGGTATCGCGGTTCTCGTTGGCGCTGCTCCCGTCGGGGTCGAGCACCACCCGGTGGTCGATGCCCAGAGCGATGTTGACCGCGAGGACATCCTTCTTCGGGCTTCCAGTGCAGTTCTGAGCAGGCCCGTCGGGCTGGGTTCCGTAATGGGGCGACTCGATGGCGCCGAAGTTTCCAGCGTCGGGTCCGTCGCAGGGCTCCTCGGCATGGCCGCCCGCTCCGTCACGGAGACAGACATGGGTACCTTCGCCGGCACCGGCGAGGAGGCCGAAGGGAAGAATCCCTCCGCCGCCCCGGCTGACAATGCGAGCAATCGCGTCGGCACTGGTTTGGAGCTCGTTGATCCCCATCACCCGGCCGAAAGTGGTGGAGAACTCGAGTTCGGGAAGGTTCACCCGAACGTAGCCGCCGCCATCCATCGAAATGCAGGCGAGTGTGCCCACAGACCAACCTGCAGGGGCGGCAACAGGCACGAAGTTGAATCCAGAGCTGTTCAGGTCTGCTCGCTCATCGTCGACGCAACCCTCCCAGCGCGCTTGCCAGTCGGCGTCGGTGTAGTTCGCAGTGACGTTGCGCCTGGTGAAATTCAGGATCTGGTCACGAATTACCGCATTGGAGGCGAGCGTGTCGACAGCTCCAGCCATCACCCCAATATCGGCCGCGGTCTGGTCCTGGCGGCGCTCATTGAATCCGAGGGCCAGGTCGACGGCGATTGCGGCGAATCCGATGAGCACGAAGACGGTTAGCGCGATGATCATCGCACTCGCACCGCGATCTCCCTCGAGCTTCATCAACATGAAGCTGGGCCCGCGTCTGTGCCCCAGAGGGCCGAGGGTTGCTCGAGACGGAATTCGACGGTGGTGGTGAGCGTGTCGGGAAGGAAAAACTCGATGAGCCCCAGCCCGGACAGCGAGTCCGGCGTCGCCTGGACTGTGACCGTGCCGACATCGCCGATCGCCCCCGAGGCGCCGTCTGTGAATTGGACCGTGATGTTCGTGGTCAGGTCCATGGCGTCACAGGTCGTGGCGTGGAGAAAATCGTTGTCCCCGGCGTTGACAGCAGCAATCCGCGCGCCCTCCCGTGCGCCATGGCGGACGTCGTTGAACTCTCCGAAGAGGTACCCGAATTCGATGATCCCGAACAACAAGAGGATCAAAAAAGGTGCGATGAGGGCGAACTCGACAAGACTCGCCCCACGGTCTTCGCCGCCTTCGTTGCGGCGCGTTTCAACTATTTCCAAAAGAAGTCTCTCCCCATGTTCATGTAATCGCCCCTGATACCGATAGGGGTACGGCATAACGGAAAAATCAGGGCAGACGGGTCGGTTCGAATCAGGTCTCCGAACCCATACCGCCTCATCAAAACAACGCTTACATGGATCACACCGACTCGAGCAAGTTCACAGAGACAAATAGGACCGAAAACCACGTGGCTTACGCACGGGATGTCAGCACAACACCCAACGAATTCTTGGCGACTCTCGACGCGGCAAAAGCCGGTGCGGAGTGGGCATGGGAATATTTCTACAGAGACCTTGCAGGGACTGTTACCGGCTACCTCCGATCGAGGGGTGCGGCTGACGCCGAAGATCTCACCTCTGAGACTTTTCTTCAGGTAGCCAGGAACATCAAATCCTTCGAAGGCGACTACGAATCCTTTCGCTCCTGGGTGTTCGTCATCGCTCATCGTCGGTTGCTCGATTCCCGCCGGGCGAGCGGGCGGCAACCTAAGACCGTTTCCGACGACGCCCACCTCGCAGTCGTGGCGGATAGCCAACATGTCGATGACGAAGCCTTACGCCGGATCTCAACCCAGAAAATGGAAGAGCTTTTCGCCGGTCTGACTGACGATCAGCGCGATGTGCTCGCATTGCGAGTCATCGCCGACCTCACCGTCGAACAGACGGCCCAAGCCCTGGGCAAACGGATCGGCGCGGTAAAAGCCCTGCAACGAAGAGCACTGGCTTCGCTCAAACGATCTTTGAGTGAGCCGGGGGTACCCCTATGAGTCGACTCAGCGATTACCGGAACAGAATGACGTTGACACAATTCCGTGACGAAGAAATCGAGCAGCTGCTTTCGAACCAGATCGCTTCCGACCCTGAGCTCGCCGACCTTGCTGCTTTCCTGAGCGAGTTCCGCAGCGAAAGCATCATCGAGCCTTCTCCATCTGAAGTCGTAGAAGTAGCGCGGAGCGCGGCAGCGGTTGTTCAATCGCGACCAGAACCGATCCGATTGTCGCCCCGGCCACAATGGCGCGGGCGTCACCTCACCGGTCTCAGAACGTACTCGGCAGCAGCTCTGTCGGTGCTCGCCTTCGTCGCTTTCTCCGGGCTCGGGCTTGCGGCCCACGCCGCCGTTCCAGGCGACCTCCTCTACGGGCTCGACCTGGCAATGGAAAGGGTGGGAATCGGCGACGGATCCCTCCAGGAGCGGATTTCCGAGGCGCAGGTACTTGCTGATCGTGGGCAGCACGCAGCAGCAGCGGACCATCTCCAGACGTCGATCACCAACTTAGGCGACCAGGCAGACCCTGAAGA
>JBGTNX010000018.1:0-5105 GCA_041742825.1 Acidimicrobiia bacterium
CTTCTCTTTCGGGAAAATTCCCGAAGTGTTGCCGCTACCCGACCTACTTGCTGTTCAACATGAGTCATTCCAGTGGTTCCTCGACGAGGGACTCAAGGAGATATTCACCGAGATCAGCCCAATTGAAGACTTCACCGGTTCGCTTGCTCTCGAGTTGACCGATCACCGTTTTGGTGACCCACTCATGGACCTCGAGGAGGCCAAAGAGCGGGACTCCAACTATGCCCAGCCGTTGTATGTGACCGCGAGGTTCATGAACAAGGCGACCGGGGAGATCAAGGAACAGCAGGTGTTCCTCGGTGACTTCCCGATCATGACCGACAAGGGTGTATTCATCATCAACGGCACCGAGCGGGTGATTGTCTCCCAGCTCGTCCGGTCGCCCGGCATCTACTTCGACAGCACGCCGGACAAGACATCCGACCGCGACATCTTCTCGGCGAAGATCATCCCCGGTCGAGGGGCGTGGCTCGAGCTCGACACCGACAAGAAGGACACCATCGGTGTCCGCGTCGACCGCAAGCGTCGCCAGTACGTCAGCTCGTTCCTCAAGGCGCTTGGCGTCGTCGAGACCGATGAAGAGGTCCTGGCGCTTTTCGATAACTCGCCCTCGATCCAGAACACAATCGAGCGCGACACCAACGCGACCAAAGAGGACGCGTTGCTCGACCTCTACCGCAAACTTCGCCCCGGCGAGCCCACAACGGTGGAGTCCGCCCGCGGCCTCATTCAGACAATGTTCCGTAACCCCAAGCGCTATGACCTCACCAGGGTCGGCCGCTACAAGGTCGGGCAGAAGTTCCGCGAGGACCAGTCTGACGACTACCGCGCCGACGGTCTGCAGTTGCTCCGGGACGAGGACATCGTCGACGCAATCAAGTATCTGGTTGCCCTCCACGCCGGTGAGTCGACGATCGTCACCCACAAGGGGACCGAGATCGCCGTTGCCACCGACGACATCGACCACTTCGGTAACCGTCGTATCCGCACTGTGGGCGAACTGGTGCAGAACCAGGTTCGGGTCGGGCTTGCCCGCCTCGAGCGTGTCGTCCGGGAGCGGATGACCACCCAGGATCCCGACGCCATAACCCCTCAGTCGCTGATCAACATCCGTCCGGTGACTGCCTCCATCAAAGAGTTCTTCGGCACGAGCCAGTTGAGCCAGTTCATGGACCAGCCCAACCCTCTCGCCGGGCTCACCCACCGCCGACGCCTTTCGGCACTCGGCCCCGGTGGCCTTTCGCGGGAACGCGCCGGCTTCGAAGTCCGCGACGTTCACTCATCTCACTACGGCCGGATGTGCCCGATCGAGACCCCCGAGGGGCCGAACATCGGTCTCATCGGGTCTCTCGCCTCGTACGCGCGGGTCAATGAGTTCGGGTTCATCGAGACCCCGTATCGCAAGGTCGAGAGTGGTGTCGTCTCCGACAAGGTGGATTACCTGACCGCCACCGAGGAAGAGCGGTTCGTCATCGCCCAGGCCAACGCCCCGCTCAAGGAGGGCGGCGCCTTCGCCAACCCCAAGGTGCTGGTGCGCCGCGCTGGGGGAGAGGTCGAGTACATCTCGGGCAAAGACGTCGACTACATGGATGTCTCTCCGAAGCAGATCGTCTCGGTCTCCACTTCGCTCATCCCATTCCTCGAACACGACGATGCAAACCGGGCCCTGATGGGCTCCAACATGCAGCGCCAGGCTGTGCCGCTCCTCACCGCCGATGCGCCGCTGGTCGGCACCGGCGTCGAGCAGAGGGCTGCCCAGGACTCCGGCGACATGGTGATCTCAACCGTCGACGGCGAAGTCGTCGAGATCAACGGTGACGAGATCATCGTCAAGGAGAAGGTCGCCAACAAGAAGCACACCTTCAAACTGGACAAGTTCCGCCGTTCCAATCAGGGAACCTGCATGAATCACAAGCCACTGGTTCGCGAAGGCGACCAGGTGAAGGTTGGCGACGTCCTTGCCGACGGTCCCTCCACCGACCAGGGTGAACTGGCCCTCGGGAGGAACTTGCTCGTTGCCTTCATGCCGTGGCAAGGCCACAACTATGAGGACGCAATCGTGATCTCCGAGCGACTCGTCAAAGACGACGTGCTCACCTCGATCCACATCGAGGAGCACGAGCTCGACGCTCGCGACACCAAGCTCGGCGCCGAGGAAATCACCCGGGACATCCCCAATGTTCCCGAGGAGGTCCTGGCGAATCTCGATGAAGAGGGAATCATCCGTGTCGGTGCCGAGGTCGGCCCCGGCGACTACCTGGTCGGGAAGGTGACACCCAAGGGTGAGACCGAGCTGACGCCGGAAGAGCGTTTGCTTCGCGCCATCTTCGGTGAAAAGGCGCGCGAAGTCCGAGATACCTCCCTGAAGGTGCCCCATGGCGAGACCGGGAAGATCATCGGAGTCAAGGTATTCCGCCGGTCGGAGGGTTTCGACCTTCCCCCCGGTGTCAACGAGCTGGTCCGGATCTACGTCGCCCAGCAGAGAAAGATCTCCGAAGGTGACAAGCTCGCCGGACGTCACGGGAACAAAGGTGTTATCTCCAAGGTACTTCCCGAAGAGGAGATGCCGTTCCTGGCCGATGGGACACCGGTTGACATCATCCTATCCCCGCTGGGTGTTCCGAGCCGCATGAACCTGGGCCAGATCCTGGAGACCCATCTCGGATGGGCGGCAGCCCAGGGTTGGGAGCCGTTCGAAGGCGACAGCCCGGCAACGGTCGGCGCCAAGCCCTGGACCAAGACCGCCACTCCGGTGTTCGACGGTGCCCGCGAAGACGAGATCATGAACGTCATCAAGTACGCCCATCCCAACCGGGACGGGGAGCGAATGGTCCAGAACGACGGCAAGGCAATCCTGTTCGACGGGCGCACCGGCGAGCCGTTCGACACGACGGTCACTGTTGGCTACATATACATGCTGAAGCTGGTCCACCTCGTGGACGAGAAGATCCATGCCCGTTCCACCGGCCCGTACAGCATGATCACCCAACAGCCCCTCGGTGGTAAGGCGCAGTTCGGTGGGCAGCGGTTCGGAGAGATGGAAGTCTGGGCACTCGAGGCTTACGGAGCCGCCTACGCCCTTCAAGAACTGCTCACGATCAAGTCCGACGACGTCCAGGGCCGGGTAAAGGTCTACGAGGCAATCGTCAAGGGCGACAACATCCCGGAGCCGGGAATTCCCGAGTCGTTCCGGGTGCTGATCAAGGAGATGCAGAGCCTCTGCCTCAACGTCGAGATGCTCTCGGCCGGTGAGGAAGTCGAGCTCCGCGAGCTCGAAGAGGACACCTACCGCTCTGTCGAGTCCCTCGGCATCGACTTGAGCCGGCCCGAGCGGCCCGATTCCGACTAGCGAGCTGTTGAGGACTTACGAAACCAACGGAAATTGAACCCCTGAAGGAGACAACGGCGGACCAGAGAAGACTCTCGGCCAAAGTCCGCCGGCAAAGAACATGGCGCAAGCACTTTTCGATGAACTGAAAATCGGCCTCGCTTCCAGCGATCAGATTCGCACCTGGTCATACGGGGAAGTGAAGAAGCCGGAGACGATCAACTACCGGACACTCCGTCCTGAGAAGGAAGGGTTGTTCGACGAGCGCATCTTTGGTCCCCAGCGGGACTGGGAGTGCTACTGCGGCAAGTACAAGCGGATCCGCTACAAGGGGATCATCTGTGAGCGCTGCGGTGTCGAAGTCACCAGGTCCAAGGTCCGCCGCGAGCGAATGGGCCACATCGAACTTGCCGCTCCCGTCACCCACATCTGGTTTTTCAAAGGCGTTCCCAGCCGTCTCGGCTACCTGCTCGACATGTCGCCGAAGCAGTTGGAGAAGGTCATCTACTTCGCCGCCTACATAATCACCGGCGTCGACGATGAGAAGCGGCAGAAAGATCTGCCGGAGCTCGAAGCTGCCCGCGACGACGAGATCGAAGTGGTCAAGTCCGAGTTCGCCGAGTGGCACGAGGTCCGCCTCGAAGCCCTCGAGGACGAGCTCGAGCGCATGGAGGAGGGCGGCGCCAAGAGCCAGGAGATCAACGCAAGGCGCAAGGAAGTCGAAAAGGAGATCAAGGACCGCGACGAGCGCACCAACCGCGAGGTTGAGCTGGTCGAGGACGCCTTCGACGCATTCCGGACCTTCAAGCCGAAAGACCTCGTCGAGTCGGAGCAGCTGTGGCGGGAGATCTACTTCCGGTACGACGACTACTTCACCGGCGGCATGGGTGCCGAAGCGGTCAAAGAGCTGTTGCTCAACCTCGACCTCGACGCCGAGATGGTGCTGCTCAACGAGAACCTCGAAGCCAAGTCTGCCCAGAAGCGCCAGCGCGCCACCCAGCGGATGAAGGTCGTCAAGCCGTTCTGGGAAGGCATGAACCGCCCCGAGGACATGATCCTCGAGACAGTTCCGGTCATCCCCCCCGACCTGCGCCCGATGGTCCAGCTCGACGGTGGCCGTTTCGCCACCTCCGACCTCAACGACCTCTACCGCCGCGTCATCAACCGCAACAACCGCCTCAAGCGGCTCCTCGACCTCGGGGCACCCGAGATCATCGTCAACAACGAGAAGAGGATGCTCCAGGAGGCCGTCGATGCCCTGTTCGACAACGGCCGTCGTGGCCGTGCCGTGACCGGACCGGGTAACCGCCCGCTCAAGTCACTCTCCGACATGTTGAAGGGGAAGCAGGGGCGTTTCCGCCAGAACCTGCTCGGCAAGCGCGTCGACTACTCGGGTCGTTCCGTGATCGTCGTCGGCCCCGCCCTGAAGCTGCACCAGTGCGGTCTGCCCAAGATCATGGCCCTCGAGCTGTTCAAGCCCTTCGTGATGAAGCGCCTCGTCGACCTGGGGCTCGCCCAGAACATCAAGGCGGCCAAGCGGATGGTCGAACGCCAGCGCCCCCAGGTGTGGGATGTGCTTTCCGAAGTCATCCAGGAGCACCCGGTGCTGCTCAACCGTGCCCCGACCCTCCACCGTCTCGGCATCCAGGCTTTCGAGCCGGTGTTGGTAGAGGGCAAGGCAATCCAGATCCACCCGATGGTTTGCGAGGCTTTCAACGCCGACTTCGATGGTGACCAGATGGCTGTTCACCTCCCGCTGTCGTCAGAGGCCCAGGCC
>JBGTNX010000019.1:0-34917 GCA_041742825.1 Acidimicrobiia bacterium
ATCAAGACAACATGTGGCCAATGCGGCGACATTCATCTCACACCGGACGATGTAGCGCTGGAGCTACGTCCGGGAGGTAGGGAAGGCGATTACAGGTTCAAGTGCCCGACTTGCACCTCACAACAGCGCCGGCCCGCCAACTCCCGGGTGGTGAGTGTTCTTCTGGCAACGGGGGTGGCCTACGAGGTTGTCAACCCTGACCCGATCACCGAAGCCGAGATCCTTGCTTTCAGCAACGCCCTCGAATTGGAGACTGATCCTCTCCGACTCCTGGCCGGCTGATCTCGACTAAAGCCTCGACGGGCTTTCAGGGCAGAACCCCGTCGATGAGAGGTGGCGACTTCTGGGGGAGTCGCCACTTCTCTTTTGTGGGGCTTTACTATCGGCTCCATGCTCCAAGGTGGCGAAGTCGTAATCATCCTGATTGTCGCTCTGATCGTGCTCGGCCCTACCCGACTCCCCGAACTCGCACGCAAGGCGGGCGAATATGCAACCGAACTGCGCAAAGCTGCACGGGAGGTTCGGGAAGGCTTGGAGGCGGAGGTTTCCGACCTCAAAGCGGCCGGCGATGAGCTCCGAGCAGTCAAAGACGAGATACGTCGTCCCTTCGAAGAAACCGCGGGGAGTATCGACGAAGTCGGAGTGAGCAGGCTGCAGTGGAAAGGCCCCAAACCGCTGTCGGGGCCGACCCCTGCCGACGCAATGGCCGATCTCGAAGAAATCGAGGCCCGTCAGGAGCCTCGAGAAGAGAGCCCTGGAGATGATGAGGGTGATGAGGGCAAGGCGTGACCGCAGACCGCCCTCAATCGATCCTCAGCCATCTGGAGGAACTTCGGTGGCGTTTGGTGAAGATTGCGCTGGCGGTAGTGGCCGCCGGGGTTGTGGCTGTCGTATTCGCCGATCAGATCACCATCCTGCTCGAAGCTCCATTCGATAAGGCTGCGCCTGAGTCGAACCTGCAGACCCTCGCAGTTGGCGAGCAGTGGGGGGTCTTGATGAGGATCGGCCTCTTCGGAGGGATAATCCTTGCCAGCCCCGTAGTTCTCTACCAGATCTGGGCATTTGTGAACCCGGCGCTCACCGGCGGTGAGCGGAAGTGGGCGATCCCGGTGGTCGCAACGTTGGTGGCCCTTTTCGTCGGTGGCGTCGCCTTCGGTTACTGGTCGCTGCCCAGAGGGCTGGAATTCCTCCTCGACATCTTCCCCGGCGTGGAGACCGACCTCCAGATCGGCCAGTATTACTCCTTCACCCTCCGATTTCTGCTTGCATTCGGTCTGGCTTTTCTCTATCCCGTGTTTCTCTTCGCCGCGGCCGCGGCCAATGTGGTTACCGCCGAACAACTCGCCAGGGGCCGGCGCTGGGCAGTCGTGCTCATCGTGATCGGCGCTGCCGTCATCACCCCCAGTGGCGACGCCTTCACGCTTTTCGTTCTCTCGGTGCCGCTCTATCTGATGTACGAGGCGACCTACTGGCTGGTGCGATTGACCTTGAGAAGATGAGCGAGCGCCTGTCCGGGTTCTGGGAGAGCCTGACCCTGATCCCAGATGAGTTCCAAATCGAAGCCGGCCAGGCCATGGAAGACGGTCACTCGGTTGTGGTAACCGCACCCACGGGCTCAGGCAAGACCCTGGTGGCAGATGCTGCGATCTATCTAGCGCTTCTCGACGGCAAGCGGGTGTTCTACACGACCCCGATCAAAGCCCTGTCGAACCAAAAGTACGGCGATCTCGTCGACATCCACGGCCCTGAGAACGTCGGCCTGCTGACCGGGGACAACGTCATCAACGGAGATGCGGACATTGTGGTGATGACAACCGAGGTGCTCCGGAACATGATCTATGCGGACGCGTCCCGGTTGGACCGGGTTTCCTATGTGATCCTCGACGAAGTCCACTACCTCCAGGACAGGATGCGGGGGGCGGTTTGGGAGGAGGTAATCGTGCACTGTCCCGACCATATCCGCCTCGTCTGCCTGTCTGCGACTGTCTCCAACAATGCAGAGTTCGCAGCGTGGGTGGGGGAGAGGCGGGGCTCGACCCGACTCATCTCAACCGAGCACCGGCCGGTACCGCTCGAGTCGATGTACATGATCAAGGACAAGGTCGGCTCCAGGACCTTGCACCTGCTGCCCACCTTCGTGACCCGTGATGGCCGCCGCCGGCCCAATGCCAGGGTCGAGCACATGCTCGGACTGGAACGGGGGCGAAAACAGCGGTTCACCACGCCCAACCGGACCGACACCATAGAGCGTCTTGCCGAGGAGCGGATGCTGCCCGCGATCTATTTCATTTTCAGCCGCGCCGGCTGTGACAGTGCGGCCCGCCGCCTCGCCGACGCCGGGGTTCGATTGACCGACTCGGAGGAACGGAAGGCGATTGTCGAGATCGCCGAGACCCGGACTGCCCACCTCGAAGACGAAGACCTCAAAGTGCTTGGCTACAACGAGTGGGCGTATGCGCTCGAGCAGGGGATCGGTGCCCACCACGCAGGGCTCGTGCCTGCGTTCAAGGAAACGGTCGAGGAGCTCTTTGAAGCAGGGCTCCTCAAAGTCGTCTTTGCGACCGAGACACTGGCGCTCGGCATCAATATGCCGGCCCGCAGCGTTGTCATCGAGAATCTGTCCCGATTCAATGGGGAGTCCCACGAGCTGCTCCGGCCCGGCGACTACACCCAGCTGACTGGACGGGCCGGTCGCCGGGGTATCGACATCGAAGGCTTCGGCATCGTGCTGCACTCACAATATGTCAGGTTTTCGAACGTGACCGAGATTGCAGCAATCGGAAGCCATGAGCTCACGTCTAGCTTCCGGCCAACCTACAACATGACTGCGAACCTGATCTCCAATTACGGCGAGGAGGAGGCCGAACAATTGCTGGCGTCGTCCTTCGCCGCCTACCAGCGAGAAGGTGCGAGGCATGAGGCGTCGCGAACCATCGACGCCCTCGAGTCGCAATATGCGGCAGAGTTGGAGAGGTCGGTCTGTGAGCGGGGCTCGGTCGAAGAGTATCTGTCGCTCGTGGAGTCGGCCGAGCCCGCTCCCCATGCCGATGGGGTTGCTTCGGTTCTGGGAGAGGGTTCGGTTGTCGATGTCGCCGGCGGTGCCCGTCAGGGGCGGTACGTGGTTCTGAAGAAACTTCCCCGTAAGGACGGAGCTCGCTACCTCGTGCTTTCGACCTCGGGTCGGGTCTCGACAATCGGATACAAAGAAATCGTGGCCGGAAGCACCCATACCTCCGAGCTCGACCTGCAGCGCCCGGTACGTCCCCGTGATCGCAAATACATCCAGACCACCCTCCGTTCGCTGCGGAAGCTCCCCGCGCCGGGGAAAGCGATGACTGGCCGCTCGGCTCCGGAATATTCGCACCCTGTTGCCTCCTGTCCCGACGCCTCACGCCACCTGGCTTCGGCGCGTCGCGCCAAGAAGCTGGCGAGGAAGCTGGAGCAGCACCGCACGGCACGGCGCTCGAGCGGGTTCGGGTTGGTGGAGGAATTCCATTCGATAGTCGCTCTTCTCCAGGTCATGGGATACGCCAAGGATTGGAGACTCACAGAAAGAGGCCAGCGGCTCCGAGGTGTCTACAACGAGTCTGACCTGCTCCTGACCGAGTGCCTCGAGCAGGGCGTTTTCTACGCACTCGACCCCCGAGAGCTTGCCTCCCTGCTCTCGACATTCGTCTACGAGCCGCGCAGCGATCAGGTATCGCCGGCTGACTTTCCAACTCCTGAGCTCACAGAGCGGTGGGACAGGATCGAAGCCATCTGGGCCGATCTGGTCGACAGGGAGCGAAAAGCCCGGCTGACTCCGACGCGGCGGCCCGATCCTGGCTTCGCATCCCAGGCGTACCGATGGGTCTCCGGGGAGGGTTTCGAGTCGATCTCGACCGGGGCGATGGCACCGGGAGACTTCGTCAGAGTAAGCAGGCAACTGGTCGACCTATTGAAACAGGTGCGCGATATCGCACCCGACATGAACGAGGAAAGCCGGGAGGCCCTCAAGGCACTGGACCGCGGGGTCGTTGCGGCTCAGGGTGCGGCATGAACCGTTGGCTAGTGGCGGTCAACCATCGTGCCGGCCGGAACAGCGTATCGCCACAGGTGGTCAAGGATGCTGTGTCCGCTGCAGGTGTCGAGTTCGACATGATCGCCCCGACAACACCGTCGGAGCTGGTGGAGATGATAGAGTCGGAGGCTGCTCGGGGGAGAACCCACTTCGCCCTCGTCGGTGGCGATGGGACGGTGAGCCTTGCCGTCGACACCCTGATGCGGCTCGATCTGGATCAGCAGCCAGTTCTCGGTGTGCTCCCTGCGGGGACAGGCTGTGACCTGCTCCGCACCTTCGGGATATCCCAGGACCTCGGCGAGGCGGCCCGTCATCTGTCGGGAACGGAGATATACGTAATCGATGTTCCTTACCTCGACGGCGCCTGGGGGCGGAGATACTTCGTGAACGTCGCCCAGGCCGGTGTGGGCGCTGCTGCGGCGCAGACCGCACCCCGGCTCAGCCGCCGGATGGGCTCGGCCAGGTATCCGATCGCATTCGCCGGCAGGCTTCCTCGATTTCCCAAGGCAGAGATCACATTGGTCACCGAGCGGAAGACAATCGAGAGCGAGGCACTTGCGGTGATCCTCGCCAACGCCCAATTCTTCGCAGGTGGCTGGAATGTGGCGCCAAAGGCGACGCTCATCGACGGGGTCCTCGACGTCCAAATCATCAACACACCGAAACGCAGTGCTCCCACTTTGGTGCCGAAGGTGGTAAAAGGTACCCATCTCGGAGATAAAGCAGTGCGGAGACTCTCCGCCGCCGAATTCGAGTTGACTGTGAGCCGGGTTTGGCCGGTCGAGGCTGACGGCGATTATCTGGGGAATACCAATATCGCCGGTCGGGTTGTCCCGGCGGCAATCAAACTCAAAATATGAAATTCGTACGTATACTCCCGGCGCCTTAAGAGGGGTAAGGAACAATGGCTAAGAAGAAGACCGATACCAAGGTCGAAGAAGTCGAGCCTGTCGACGAAGATGAACTCGAACTCGACGACGCTGAAATCGAGCCCGACATCGACGCAGCGGATCTCGAAGAAGTCGATCTCGAAGTAGACCTCGAAGCCGACATCGAAGACCCTGAGCTCGCCGACCTCGAAGACGATGTCGCCGCCGTTGGTTTCGACGACGACGACGATGACGATGACGACGAAGAGGACGAAGAGACCACCGAAGCCCTCGAAGAGCTCGAGAGCCAGGAACTGCAACTCCTCGATGAAGAAAAGGACGACAACCTCCTGGTCGACGAGGTCGAAGTCCTGAGGGCGATCCGCAGGGAAGAACTGACGATGAACGTCGATGCCCAGCTGCAAAGGGCCGACGAATTCGTTTGCCAATCCTGTTTCATGCTGAAACGCACCAGCCAACTGGCCAATAAGCGAAAGCAGCTCTGCGCCGATTGTGCCGACTGAGCGGGTCACGGTTGTAATCCCGACTTACAACGAGAGAGAGAATCTCGCTCACATAGTCCCTGCGGTCACCCATCAGGGCTTCCGAGTCCTCGTTGTCGACGACAGCTCGCCGGACGGGACCGCCGACCTCGCCCGACGGATCAGCGCCACCGACCCGCGAGTGTCGGTGTTGCAGAGACGTTCCAAAGAGGGACTGGGGCCCGCCTATGCAGCAGGGTTCGATCGAGCGATTGCCGATGGTGCCGAGATCATTGTCGAGATGGACGCCGATTTCTCTCACGATCCCGCCGACCTGCCGCGCCTGGTAGCGGCAATTGACGAAGGTGCCGACATCGCGATCGGATCCCGCTACGTGCCGGGCGGTTCAACACCGGATTGGCCACTGCATCGTCAGGTGATCTCCAAAGGCGGCAACATCTACGTTCGGATCATGCTCGGTATCGGGATCCGGGATGCAACTGCCGGTTTCAGGGCGTTCCGGGTGCCCGCACTGCAGAGTCTCCCGTACGCAACGGCCGAAGCTTCCGGCTACGGGTTTCAGGTCGAGATGGCGTGGCGTGCGTCTCAGGCAGGTTTGAAGATCGTCGAAGTGCCGATTGCGTTCCGCGACCGGGCCCATGGGACATCGAAGATGGGCCCCGACATCGTCCGTGAGGCGATGGCCCTCGTCACCAAGTGGGGTTATGACAGGTGGACGCGTCGGTTAGCGTTCTGGAAGAGATGATCGAAGCACGCCTCGCAACCAACGATGATATCCCGGTCCTCGTCGGGATGTATCGCGATCTCGAAAAGGAGATGCTCGACCTTCACAGCATGTGGCCGTTGGCGGACGGGTTATCTGAACCGGTTGACGAAGCTTTTGCCCGGGATCTCTTGGACGACGAAGCACTCGTGGTGATCGGTTCGGTTCTCGACTATCCATTCGGATTCCTCCTGGCGCGGGTGGAGTCCATCCTTCCCCAGGCGGGTGGGGAGCAGATCGGTTCGATCCGGCTCGTTTTCGTCGAACTCGAGGCCCGTCAGGTAGCGGTCGGTGAGGCGATGCGCGACCTGGCAATGAACCTGCTGCGGGAACGGGGTATCTCGAAATTCGACGCCCACGTCCTTCCCGGTCATCGCCTGGCGAAGAACTTCTTCGAGGCCGGCGGGTTCAGTGCTCGGTCGATTGTGATGCACCATGACGACAATCGGGAATGACCGCCCGGTTGTGGCAACCGGGGTCGCAATCGTCGAGGGCGACGAGATTTTGCTCATCCGAAGGGCCAACCCGCCCCATCAGGGGCTCTGGGCCGTGCCCGGAGGAAAAGTCGAGAGGGGTGAGTCGCTCGCCGAGGCGGCAACGAGGGAGACGCGCGAGGAGACAGGTCTGCTCGTCAAGCTGGACGAGGTGATCTGGGTGGGAGAGTCGATCGCCGACGATCACCACCTGGTTCTCATCGACTTCCTGGGCCAGGCGATCGGTGGGGAGCTCGCCCCCTCCGACGATGCCTTGGAGGCGCGTTGGTTCACGATTGAGGAAGCCTTCGACCTCGAGATGCCGGACACGATGTATGAGCTGCTCGAGGTCCTCCTCGAGATCAAGGATGAAGATGAGTCAGACGGTTGACCTCCTCCAGACCCTGATTCGGAATGCGTGCGTCAACGACGGCACGCCGGAGAGCGGCCAGGAGCAGCGTTCAGTCGCGACTCTTCAGGAGTTCTTCGGTGTCGACGGTGATGTGTTCGAGCCGATTCCCGGCCGCCAGTCTTTGGTCTATCGGATCCCCGGGTCCAATCCGGAGGCATCGTCCCTGGCCTTGGTCCCGCACCTCGATGTGGTGCCGGCCAACCCATCTACCTGGTCCGTCGATCCTTTCGCAGCCAGCATCGTCGATGACTGGGTTTATGGTCGTGGTGCCCTCGATATGCTCAACATCACCGCCGCGATGGCTGTCGCGGCCAAGCCTTACATAACCGGTGAGGCAAGTCCCCAAGGAGATCTTGTGTTCGCCGCTGTTGCAGACGAGGAGTCCGGGGGCAAGTTCGGCGCTCGTGCACTTGTGGATGACCACTGGGACCTCGTCGGGGCCGACTATCTGCTGACCGAAGTCGCATATCCGCCTCTAGCGGGGGCAGAGGGAAGTTTGATCCCGGTGGCCACCGGTGAGAAGGGACCATTCTGGACAGTTCTCCGCACTGCCGGGACCCCGGGCCACGGTTCCGCCCCCTATGGCGCCGACAATGCCCTGGAGAAGATGACTGCGGCGTTGCACGGTCTCTTTCAGTCGGAAACCCCCGTGACGATCACTCCGGAGTGGCGCGACTTCGTTGCATCTTTGCAGATCTCCCCGGAGCTGGCAGCAGACTTGATCGACCCGGAGCGAGTCGACGCTGCAATCGACAACCTCGCAGAGGAGGATCCCACCTTCGCCAGATATGTCCATGCCGCCACCCATCTCACGGTCTCGCCCAACCGGATGATGTCCGGCACCAAAGCGAACACGATCGCCGACTCTGCCCGGGCCGAAGTCGATATCCGCGCCCTCCCCGGCACCGGCCGCAATGACATCGATGTCTACTTGAACAAGGCGATGGGCTCGGCGTCGGGTCATGTCGAACTGGATCCGGTGATGGACTTCGAAGCGAACTTCTCGCCCAGGCAATCAGACCTCTGGGACGTGATCGCCGATTCTGTCGAGGCAATCGAGGGACACCGCCGCCTGGTCCCGGCGATGATGACCGTGGTGACCGACGCTCGGTTCTGGAGGGCGAAGGGAACTGTCGCCTACGGTGTCGGGCTGTTCGATGACAGGATGGCCTTTTCAGAGATGCTCGCTCTGTTCCACGGAAACGATGAGAGAGTGTCGCTTGCCTCGGTCGAGAAGACCACCACCCTCTATGCCGAGATCCTGAGCAGGTTCGGAAGAAGGTGAACCCGACCGTCATCTGTGACCTCGACGGGGTGGTCTACCGGGGCGGTGAGTCCCTGCCTGGTGCCTCGGACGCTCTCGCCCGGCTGGTGGCATCAGGTTTCCGGATCGTCTTTGTCACCAACAATTCGACCCGCACCGACGGGCAGGTCGCCGACAAACTCGAGAAAGTGGTGGGGCATCGCCCCGATATCGATGACATTGTCACCTCGGCGCGGGCGGCCCTTGCCCTGGTTCCTGAGATGGCGAGTTGCCTTGTCGTCGGAGGAGACGGCATCCTGGAAGCGATCGACTCCGGAGGCTATTCCGTGACGCGGAGTCCCGATGAGGCCGATTGTGTGATCGTCGGCCTCGACCGCGGGTTCGATTATGGACAGTTGGACATTGCCTCTCGGGCGATCCGATCCGGAGCGCTGTTCGTCGCAACCAACGTCGACCTCACATTCCCTGCAGAGCGCACCTTGATGCCCGGCGCCGGTGCGATCGTTGCCGCCATCGAAGCGGCCTCAGGGGTAAAGCCCCTGGTGGCGGGCAAGCCTGAGAAGCCGATTCGAGACCTGATTCGCAGGCGAGGGGTGGAGGATGCCTGGGTCATCGGTGACCGGATCGACACCGACATCGCAATGGCGGGAGCCGAAGAGGATTGGACCTCGATTCTGGTACTTACCGGTGTCACACCTGCAGGAGGGGATACCGGGGATGCCGATCATGTGACTGCCGACCTTGCCGCGGCCGTGGATCTCGTAATCGCGCGGGCAAACGGGCAATAATCAACACATGGACATCCCCGACGAGACAATCTCCCGGATCGAGCAGAAGCTCAAGGAGATCGCCGATCTCGACCCGGCCGACCTGCCCGACCCCGCCGCTGAATTAGCTGCGCTGTTGAACGACCTCCTCGATGACATGGACAGCAGTTGAAGGTCCGCTTGCACGTCCGCAGTGGTCGGCCGGAGACAAGAGAGTTTGCCGACCGCCTCGTTGCCAGCTTTGCGGCCGGTGGTATCACTGTCCTCGATGACGACCCCGGAGCCGACATGGTCGTTGCCGTCGGAGGCGATGGGACGATGCTCTCCGCGGTCGCCACAGCGGTTGAGCTCGACGTGCCGGTCATCGGGTTCAATCTCGGCACCATCGGGTTCCTGACCGTGGCCGACCCGGCCAACATGGCTGATGTGGTCGGTCGGCTCGGGACTGGCGATTTCGGGGTGGAGAACAGGATGACTGTCGCCGCCACCGTTGGCGACCGCACTGTGCTCGGAGTCAACGACGTTGTGATCGAAAAGGTCGACAGCCAGAGACTCATCGAATTGAATGTCACAATCGGTTCGGTCGATTTCGTCAACTATCGCGCCGACGGGCTGATCGTCGCCACCCCCACCGGTTCCACCGCCTATTCGTTCTCGGCCGGAGGCCCCCTGGTCTCGCCTGGCCTCGATGCCTTTGTCCTCACGCCGGTCGCGGCCCACTCCCTGTTTTCGCGCTCGGTAGTCATCGAGCCAGATCAGGAGATCCTGGTCCGGGTCACCCGTGACCGGGCGGTCAAAGTAAGTGTCGACAAGACTGATCTCGGCCAGATCGGGACGGGGGATACTGTGATAATCCGCCAGGGGAGCCGCCCGGCGCAGTTCGTGACCCTCGACCCTCCTTCGTTTGCCGGCCTGGTCAAATCCAAGTTCGACCTGCCCTGATGCTCGAGCACTTGCGCGCACGAAACCTCGGCCTCATCCGCGACGCGGAGATCGATCCCGGAGCGGGCCTCACCGTCATCACCGGGGAAACCGGTGCTGGCAAGACTCTGCTCCTCGGGGCGCTGCGACTGCTCCTCGGCGAGGCTTCCGATTCTGGAGTTGTGGGACCGTTCGACTCCGACGCACAGGCCGACGGGCTGTTCGTCTCCGGCGATGATGAGCTCGGGGTGACGAGGGTGGTACCCGGTGGCGGGCGCAGCAGGTCGTTCATCGACGGCGCAGTAGCGTCGGCCTCCGCGTTGGTGGATCGGGTCGGGACCCTCGTGGAAATCGTCGGTCAGCACGACCAGCTCGAGCTGAGAAAGCCGCGCCACACCCTCTCGCTGCTCGACTCCAATCTCGATGGCCGGGCGAAACTGGCGCTGGATGGCTACCGGGACGCCTGGCGCCTCCTCCAGGAAAAGCTGGACGAAGCCGGCCGCCTCGGAGGTAGTGGACAAGAGCTTGCCCGCGAGCTCGATCTCCTCCAACACCAACACACGGAGATCATCGCCGCCGGCTTCGAGCCGGGAGACGATGTCGACCTCGAGCACAAAGAGAACCGCCTTCGCAATGCTTCCGGGATCAGAGAGCATCTCGGGGCGGCACTAGATGCGGTTGCAATCATCGATGAGACGTCCAGCGAGCTGGTGGCGAGGCTGCGCAAGGTCGAGGGACTTGATCCGGCAGCGTCCCAACTCGCAGATACAGCTGAGTCACTGGCGATATCGGCTACCGATCTCCATCGCGATCTGAGCAGCGGTATCGAGGACCTCGTTGACGATCCTGCCGCTCTCGCCGGGATCGAGGAGCGTCTCAATCTGCTCGGAGAGCTGAAACGAAAATACGGAAAGACTGTCGATGACATCCTCCTTTTCGGCAAGCAGGCCGGTGAGAGGGCCCTGGAAGTGGAGCAACTTCTCGCCCGGGCATCTTCGATTGGTGAGGAAGTCGAAGCGGCGCTCAGATCGGTGGAGAAGGAGGCCGCCTCGCTGACAGCTGTGCGTCGGGCCTGTGCCGATCGACTTCGTTCTGAGATGACAACGCACCTTGCCGAAGTCGGCCTCGAGTCGGCGTCGGTGACCTTCCACTTCGAGGCGGTCGAACCGGGAGCGTCGGGGGCGGACCGGGTCGAGATTCACTTCGCTTCTCACGCCGGGCTCCAGGCCGGCACGCTGACCAAAGTCGCTTCAGGGGGAGAGCTCTCCAGGCTCATCCTCGCCTTGAGCCTCTCCACTTCGACCTCGACTGATTCGACCCTCGTCTTCGACGAGGTGGACACCGGCGTGGGTGGGGCAACCGCGCTGGCAATGGGAAGGAAACTCGCCGATTTGGCGAGGGAGCGCCAGGTTCTCTGTGTCACCCACCTGCCCCAGGTGGCCGCATTCGCTGACACCCACTACGTCATCACCCGCAAGGACAACGAGGCAACGGTGGCGCTCGTCTCCGGCCCGGGCCGTCTCGAAGAGCTTTCTCGGATGATTGCCGGCCTTCCGGAAAGTGAGCGGGGTCAGCAGGCTGCGATCGAGCTGCTCGAGATGAGCGGGAAGTGACAAAGATCGCCACTAGCCCGACTCGTTGCTACGCTGGCATCCCGTCATGGACGGGTCACTTTTTTCTGAAGAATCGGCGGCGGCGATGACCGCCAACCACCAGCCCGGCGACACCAAATACATCTTCGTAACCGGTGGTGTTGTCTCCTCCCTCGGCAAGGGAATTGCAGCATCGTCGCTGGGACGCCTCCTCAAAGCCCGCGGACTTCGTGTGGTCAATCAGAAGCTCGATCCGTACATCAACGTCGACCCCGGAACGATGAACCCTTTTCAGCACGGAGAGGTGTTCGTCACAGACGATGGCGGGGAGACCGACCTCGACCTCGGCCACTACGAGAGATTCACCGGGGAGAACCTCCGTCGGACCTCGAACGTGACCTCGGGCTCTGTGTACATGAGTGTCATCCAGAAGGAGCGGCGGGGCGACTACCTGGGTGACACCGTTCAGGTGATTCCTCACATCACCAACGAGATCAAGGACAGGATCCGACGCGTTGGCGAGCAGGTCGGCGTCGACGTGGTGATCACCGAAGTCGGCGGAACCGTTGGCGACATCGAGAGCCTTCCTTTCCTCGAGGCGATCAGGCAGTACGGAAACGACGTCGGCAAGTCCAACGTGCTGTTCATCCATGTCACCCTCGTCCCCTACATCCCCACGTCAGAGGAACTCAAGACCAAGCCGACCCAGCACTCCGTTGCCGAACTGCGGAGCAAGGGAATCCACCCCGACATCATCATTGTCCGTTCCGACCGGGAGATCGATGACAACGTCGTCAAGAAGATCAGCCTGTTCTGCGACGTCGACCCCAGAGCCGTGATCGCCGCCCCCGACGCGACTGACATCTATGAGGTTCCCCTCACCCTCCACGCCGGGGGATTGGACGATGTGGTCTGCGACCGGCTCGGCCTGGTGACCGGCCCTCCCAACCTCGAGACCTGGAAGGCGATGGTGGAGAAGGCCCGGGGTGCGACAGATGTGATCGTGGTTGGCATCGTCGGCAAGTACGTGGACCTTCCCGACGCCTACCTGTCGGTTGCCGAGGCCCTGCGCCATGGTGCTGCGTCCAATGGATTGAAGCTCGACCTGCGCTGGATTCCCTCAGACGAGCTGACCGGGCTGTTGGCCGAGTCATACCTCGAGGACCTCGATGGAATAGTGGTTCCGGGCGGGTTCGGATATCGCGGGGTCGAGGGCAAGATTCAGGCTATTCGATACGCCCGGGAGAATGCGATCCCGTTCCTCGGCCTTTGTCTCGGACTGCAGTGCGCGGTGATCGAGTTCGCACGGGGTGTGCTCGGACATGTCGATGCCAACTCCACTGAATTCGACGTCACCACCCCCCACCCGGTGATCGACCTGATGCAGAGCCAGGAGGAAGTCGAGGACATGGGCGGCACGATGCGGCTGGGCCTCTATGCGGCCAAACTCGCCGAAGGCTCGCTGGTCCGTGAGCTGTACGGCGACTCACTCGTATATGAGCGCCACCGCCACCGCTGGGAAGTCAACAACCGGTACCGAAAAGACCTCGAATCCGCGGGGCTGCGGCTGTCGGGTGTCTCCCCGGACGACAATCTCGTTGAATACATCGAGTTGCTCGACCATCCGTTCTTCGTCGCCACCCAGGCCCACCCTGAGTTTCGCTCCAGGCCTGACGATGCCCACCCGTTGTTTTCCGGTCTGGCGCGTGCAGCAGCAAAGGTTGCAGCAGGCAACTCACGGGCCGCGGCGGCGGCCGAAGTCACCGTCGAATAGGCTCTGTCCCTCCGGGTAACCCCGCTCCGGGATTTCCTGTCAAAGCAGGGGCTGTTAGAGAGAGGACCATCAATTGATTGTCGGAGTCCCCAAAGAGATCAAGACCGCCGAGCACCGCGTGGCGTTGACGCCCGTGGGGGCGCGCGAGCTCACCGAACGGGGCCACCGGGTGTTGGTCGAGGCCGGCGCCGGCGAAGGCTCGACCATCTCCGACGACGAGTACCGCGAGCAGGGTGCCGAAATCGTCGGGACCGCTGCGGATGTTTTCTCCACCGCGGAGATGATCGTCAAGGTCAAAGAGCCCCAGGAGAGCGAGATCGCAATGTTCCGGGCGGGGCAGGTGCTCTTCACCTACCTTCACCTCGCGGCCTACCCGGCCATGGCGCGCAGCCTCCGCGAACGCGGCATCGTTGCGATTGCCTATGAGACGGTCCAGATGCCCGATCGGAGCCTGCCGCTTCTCGCCCCGATGTCCGAGATCGCCGGCAGGATGGCAACCCAGGCCGGTGCGTATTTCCTCGAGAAGGCCCATGGTGGCCGGGGAGTCTTGCTCGGCGGCGTCGCCGGCGTCACCCCGGCGAAAGTCGTCGTGATCGGGGGCGGCATTGCCGGGTCCAACGCCGCAGTGATTGCAATGGGCATGCAAGCGGAGGTGATAGTCCTCGACAACGATCTCAACAAGCTGCGATATCTCGACTCGCTCCACCAGGGAAGGATCGTCACCGTCCACTCGAACAAACTGAACCTCGAACAGCAAGTCCTGGGCGCCGACCTTGTGATCGGCACCGTGCTCATTCCGGGTGCGTCGGCGCCGAAGCTGGTCACCGCACAGATGGTCAGCGCCATGAAGAAGGGCTCCGTTCTCGTAGACGTGGCAATCGACCAGGGCGGCTGCTTCGAGACATCCCGGGAGACGACCCATGCCGAGCCGACCTACACCGTCGACGACGTCGTCCATTACGCGGTCGGGAACATCCCGGGGGCGGTCCCGCACACTTCCACCTATGCGCTGACCAATGCGACGCTGCGTTATGCCACCTCTCTCGCAGACAAAGGTGTGGAACGGGCGTTGATCGACAACCCCGAACTGGTGCCCGGGGTGAATCTCATCGATGACATGGTGTGTCACGATGGTGTGGCCAGCAGCCTCGGTGCTGACTTCACACCGGTCAGCGAGGCCCTGGCCCGCAAGTGAGCTCCGGGGCGGATATCGCCACCTGCATCGAGGAGTATCTGGTGTCACTGCGGGTGGAACGAGGGCTGGCCGCCAACACTATCGCCGCCTACGAGCGCGATCTCGGCCAGTACCAGGAGTATCTCGGCGACGCCGAGCCGACACCGTCCTCGGTCGAGGGATATGTGAGCTCGCTCCGTGAAGCGAGTCTGGCAGCCACCACAATCGCCAGGAAGATCGCCGCGATCAGAGGCCTGCACCGGTTCCTGGTGGCGGAGGAAATGCGCGAAGATGACCCAACCCTTCTCATCGAGACCCCGAAGCAAGGCGACCCTCTCCCCAAGGCGCTCACCGTCGACGAGGTCATCGGCCTCCTCGAGTCGCCCGACCTGATGACTATGAAAGGAAGGCGGGACTCGGCCCTTCTCGAGTTCCTCTACGGGACGGGTGCCCGGGTTTCTGAGGCGGTCGCCCTCGATGTGACCGGTGTCGACCTCGAAGACCGGGTGGCGATCGTGACCGGGAAGGGGAGCAAGCAGCGGTTGGTCCCGCTCGGCGATCATGCCGTAAAGGCAATCGCCGGCTGGCTTCAGGACCGGAGCGAGGTGATCAGCAGGAGACAGTCCGGGGATCCTTTGTTCACGAGCGTGCGGGGACGGCGGCTCAGCAGGCAGGCTGTTTTCAACATCGTCCGGGAGGCGGCCGTGGCAAGCGGAATCCGAATCGAGAAGGTTTCTCCACATGTGCTCCGCCACTCAGCGGCCACCCATATGGTGGAAAGGGGTGCGGACCTGAGAACCGTCCAAGAACTATTGGGCCACGCTACGATCAGTACCACCCAGGTCTACACCAGAGTGAGTTCGACTCATCTCCTGGAGATCTACATGGAAGCCCACCCGAGGAGCCGATGAGCACCTTCGACACATCCAAAGCCAAAGTCGCCCTGATCGAGGAGCGCGGCCGTCTCGTCCACCAGCTGGAGGAGCTCGGCGCTGCCGAATCCGGCGACCTTCGCTCCGATCTGGACTTCGGTGACAGTTTCGCCGACGCCGGCTCGGTGACAGCCGAGCGAACCGAAGTTCTCGGTGTCGTCGACTCGATAAAAGGCCAGCTCGACGATGTCGACGCCGCCCTGGCGCGGATCGAGGCGGGCAAATACGGCGAGTGTGCAAACTGTGGCAAGGACATCCCTGCGGCACGGCTGGAGGCACGACCCGCATCGATCCTCTGCATCGACTGCAAAACAGCTTTGCGCTGAATGCCGGGGTCGTTCGGTCACCTGTCATCCAGGTTCTTCGACTACCTGCGGGCGAAAGCCCTAACCGACGAGGCCAGGCAAACCGTCACATCGATCCTGACCTCGCCCGAGGCGGACATCTTCTTCGAACAGAGCCGCAAAGACCAGGCGCACGGGTTCGATGCGGCGCTTGTGGTCCTCGAGTCAGGACAGAGCACCGACGAGAGGCTACGGGCCGCCCTGCTCCACGACGTCGGCAAACGAAAGGCCGGGCTCGGGGTTCTGGGAAGAGTGACTGCCTCGATTCTGATCAAGCTTGGCTTGCCCCTGACTTCGAGGATGACTCGCTATCGGGACCATGGCCCGGAGGGTGCCGACGATCTCGAGGCGGCAGGGTCGCCCCCGCTCGTGGTCGAATTCGCCCGCGCCCATCACGGACAACGGCCCGCCACCTTCAGTGAGGAGGACTGGGCCTTACTCCAGACCGCGGATGTTCCTGCAAACGCCAGGCTTGCCCGCATGCGTCGATAACCTGTTTCACAGATGACATACCACGTGAAAACTGCCGTGTTCGAGGGCCCTCTCGACCTGCTGCTCCAGCTCATCTCGAAACACCAGTTGGAGATTTCTGCAATCGGTTTGACCGATGTCGTCAACGAGTACCTCGCCTTCGTCTCCGAAATGCGCGAGCTCGACCTCGAAGTTGCCTCAGAATTCTTGTTGATCGCAGCCACCCTGGTCCAGCTCAAGGCCCACTCTCTGCTGCCGTCCCGGGGTGAGCTCGACCTCGACGATGAGCTCCTGTTGCTCGAGGAGCGAGACCGCTTGCTCTCCAGGCTCCTTGCCTGTGTCACATTCAAGGATGTGGCGGCGGTTCTCGCCCGGCGCTTCCAGGACGGGAACCGCTACGTTCCCAGGATGTCGGGAATGGACCAGGTCATCAGGTCGAGGCCGGACACCACGGAGCTCCCCGTGGATGCCGACACTCTCGGGAAGATTGCCGGGCGGGTCTTCACCCGGGTCCCCGATGAGCCTGATCTCGACCACCTCGAACTGGATATGCCGTCGGTTGAGTCCGCGATTGCCGAGCTGAGGTCGAGGATTGCCGAAGCGACACTCTCCGACTTCGACTCGTTGACCGAGCACTGCGAGCGCCCGGTCGAGGTGGCCGCCTACTTCCTCGCTTTGCTGGAGATGGCGAGGTGGGGACTCGTTGAAGTCCATCAGGAGGACTGGCTCTCCGAGATCCGGGTCCGCCATCTGGGAAATGAGGGCTCTGATCTCACCTCGGAGTGGGCCTCTTGAACCCGCGAGCTGTCATCGAGGCGATTCTGTTCGTCACCGAGTCGCCGGTCCCGACCACCGAACTGGCCGAGATTCTCGAGATCCCGGCGGACCATGTGGAGACAATTATCGACGAGCTCGGGTCTGATCTCGAGCAACGGGGTAGCGGCGTTGTGGTGCGGAGCACCGCGGGGGGCTGGCGTCTCTACAGCCATCCTGACGCATACCCCTACCTCGAGCGTTTCAGTTCCACAGCATCAGCACGCAAACTCTCAGCCGCCGCCATCGAAACCCTCGCCGTGGTCGCGTATCGCCAGCCTGTGGCCAGAAGCCAGATCGCCGAAATCCGGGGCGTCGACTCCGATTCGGCTGTGCGCACCCTGGAACGTCTCGGCTTCATCGAAGAAGTAGAGCGCTTGAACCTGCCGGGCAATCCTGCCGTGTACGGGACGACAACGCTCTTCCTCGAAAAGCTCGGGTTGAACTCCGTTGGCGAGCTCCCACCCCTTGCAGATCATGTCCCTCCGGCTCAAGCTCTCGAAGGCCTGGAGGACTCACTCCGGCCGGGTTTCTAAACCGCGATGGCTGAGCGGGTCCGCGTGCAGAAAGCAATCGCCCACGCCGGGCTGATGTCCCGCCGCTCCGCAGAAGAGGCAATCGCCGCAGGGCGGGTTGCAATCGACGGACGCGAGGCAATTCTGGGTGACAGGGTGGACATCGCTGTGGAAGTTGTCACCATCGATGGCGCTCCGATTCCACTGCGGCCTGACACCGAGACCCACCTTCTCTACAAACCAGTCGGAGTCATCAGCACCGCCACCGACCCTCAGGGCAGGACGACAGTCGTCGACCTGGTCGAGTCCGGGGCGCGCCTCTACCCTGTGGGCCGCCTCGATGCCGACTCGGAGGGCCTCATCCTCATTTCGAACGACGGGGAACTGACCGAGCGAGTGACCCATCCCCGATACGGGATCACCAAGAAGTATCTGGCGGAAGTCGATGGAACGGTCCGCGCCAGTGAAGTGAGACGTCTCGAATCCGGGATCGACCTGTCGGATGGCCCGGCCCGGGCGGTAAAGGCACGAATCGTCGATCAGCTTGGTGGCCGGACCCATATCGAGTTGGTCATGGGTGAGGGACGCAATCGCGAGGTGCGCAGGATGATCGAGGCAATCGGATACGACACAACCCGGCTCGTCCGAACCGCGATCGGGCCGCTGACTGACCCCAATCTGAAGCCGGGACAGTCGCGATTGCTCACCAGCTCCGAAGTTGTCGACCTGGTGAGGTCTGCCACTCGATGAGCTCGATCTCGATAGCTCCGCCACCGGGCACTCCTTCCCGGATGACAGTGCGCCCACCCGGCTCGAAATCGCACACAATTCGTGCCCTCTTCGCTGCGGCCGGGGCGACTGGCGTCAGCACTGTGACCGGGGCGCTCGATTCCGACGACACGGAACGGGCCCGGGAATGTCTCGCTGCCCTCGGCGCCGTCTTCGCCGAAGCGGGGGGCAACTGGACGGTTACCGGTGTCGGAGGCCGGTATCGCCCGCCCCAGGCTCCTCTCGATGCTGGGGAGTCGGGCCTGACTTCGAGGTTCCTGATCGCGCTGACCCCGTTCATCCCTGCGCCCGTTGTGATCGAGGGGCGGGGACGCCTTCCCCAGCGGCCGATGGACGCGCTGTTGGAGAACCTTGCGGGTCGGGGTGCCGGCGTAAGTGCTGGATACCCCTGGACGATCGATGCCACCGCGGCGGTCAGGGCCGGCCGGTTGCTCGTAGACGCAGCAACCAGCAGCCAGATGGTTTCTGCACTGATGCTCGCTGCCCCGCTCGCCGACGAGCCCACGCAACTCGTCGTGTCCAACCTGGATTCGTCGGCCCAATATGTCTCGCTCACCACAGAGGTAATGAGGGCTTTCGGAGGCCAGGTGGAGACCGCCGAAGCCTGGTTCCGGATCGAAGGTGGCGGGTATTCAGCCACCGACTACGAAGTGCCGATCGATGCCTCATCGGCGGTGTATCCAGCTTGTGCCGCTGCCCTGACCGGGGGAGTTGTAGAGATCCTCGGCGACTTGGGAAATCACCCTGACCGTCGCATCGTCGATGTCCTCTCCAGTATGGGCTGCACAGCCGAAGCCACAAACGCCGGTGTTGCGGTGCACGGACCGCTCCGGCTCGAGCCGATCGATGTGGACATGTCCTCGGCGCCGGATGCAGCGGTATGCCTTGCAGTAGTCTGCGCCCGCGCCGCCGGCCCCAGCAGAATCAGCGGCCTGGAAAGCCTCAGGCACAAAGAATCGGACCGCCTTGCGGCTCTCGAGACGGAACTGACGAGGTTTGGTGCCGACGTCGTCGCCGATCGCGATTCGATTGAGATCCGGCCGGGAATTGCAGCGCCTTCTGTCTTCGAGGTCTACAACGACCACCGGATCGCGATGAGCCTTGCCCTCCTCGGATTGGTGGTCGAAGGAGTCACCGTGAGGGACCCCGAAGTGGTGAACAAGACCTGGCCCGGCTACTGGGAGTGGCTTGCATCGACCGGCGCAGTACTCACCAAATCTGAGTGATCACTCATAAACGAATGGGATTGACTGCGCGCCGCGGGGAGATTTGCTATGTTTGTCTCCACGGAGAGGTTGTACCGGTCCATTGCCCCCATTGTCCAGACAACCCCCATCTAGGACGCCCCTGGGCCGGTCCCTCTCCCGAACTCCCTGGTGACGTCTACTCTCGCATCGCGTGAAGCCCGCAATCATCACCATCGACGGCCCGGCGGGTACCGGAAAGAGCACGGTGTCACGGTTGGTGGCGCTCACCCTCGAACTGCCCCACCTCGACACCGGCGCCTACTACCGCGCTGCCACCCTCTCCGGTCTGAGGAGGGGAGTCGACCTTCACGATAGGGAGGCGATGGCCGAACTGGTCAATACGTCGTCCTTCGATCAAGTGGGCGATCGAATGTACCTCAACGGTGAGGATGTCACCGAAGCGATCCGCCTTCCCGACGTAACCAACACCGTCTCGATCGCCTCTGCCCATCCCGAGGTCAGGAAGGCCCTGGTCGCCGAACAGCGACACTGGGTCGAGTCTCGGGAGGGACGCGCAGTGGTGGAAGGTCGTGACATCGGTTCGATCGTGTTTCCTGATGCCGGCCTGAAGGTATACCTCGATGCCTCGGCGGAGGTTCGGGCCTTGAGGCGTGCGGGCGAGACGGGCCAGGAGGTGTCACGGGTGCTCCAGGAGCAGGAGCGCAGAGACACGATCGATTCCACGCGGAGCGTTTCGCCGCTTACCGTCCCCTCGGACGCTGTTGTGATCGACACCACAGATCTCAGCATCGACGATGTCGTGTCAATGATCGTCGAACTGGCAGGCCAGTCTTCCCCCGAATGACACCTACCATGGTGCGGGAATGACAGTCGAACGAGTCTTGCTTGCAGAACCCAGGGGTTTCTGTGCAGGTGTCGAGATGGCCATCAAGGCCCTGACCTGGATGACCCGCATATTCGAGCCCCCGGTCTACTGCTTCCACGAAATAGTCCATAACGAATGGGTAGTCCGCGCCTTCGAGAAGGTGGGGGTGATCTTCGTCGATGACATCAACGAAGTGCCTGTTGGCGCGCCGGTAATGCTCTCGGCACATGGGTCGGCCTCCGAAGTCGTCGCCGGTGCCACCGACCGGGCAGCGGTCGTAATCGACGCGGTATGCCCCCTGGTGACGAAAGTGCACCATGAGGTCAAGAAGATGTCGACGAAGGGCTACCAGATCCTCTACATCGGCCACGAGGGCCACGACGAGGCAGTGGGGACCGTGGCAGAGGCGCCTGACTCGATCACCCTCGTCGATCCGGACCAGGGCCTTGGAGACTTCGTGCCAAAAGACGAGTCCAGAGTTGCGCTCCTTGCCCAGACCACCCTGGGACTCTACGAGTGGCGCAAGGTGATGGAGGATGCCGGCCAGCGGTTTCCAGAGCTCGCCACCGCCCGGAAATCCGACCTGTGTTACGCCACCACCAACCGTCAAGAGGCAGTGAGCCAGCTGAGCGCTGAATGCGACCTGATCCTTGTCGTCGGCTCCCACAATTCGTCCAACACCCAGGCCCTGGTCCGGGTCGCCGAGGAGAACGGTGTCGAGGCCCACCGCATCGACACGTCCGCTGACATCGACCCGGCGTGGCTGGAGGGCAAGAAAGTCGTAGGCCTGACGGCGGGCGCCAGCGCACCAGACCATCTGATCGAAGAGGTGATCGATTACATCGACCCCGAGCGCGGGTTCGAGTTGTGGCATGTCACCGAGGAGGCGGAATACTTCCCACTTCCACCGCAACTGCGCGCCTTTGTCACCACCCTGCAGCATCTGGTCGAGGCCGGTGTGACCGCCTCAGGCCCATCCGGGACCGGATACCTCGAACAGGACCGGACCTGGACCGCCTCCGAGGCCCTGAGACTGATCAGCGCCTAGGAGCCTCTTGAACAAATGCATGTCACCCTTCTTGACGACCAGGCATCACCACTCGCTGCGTTCTCGGCCCCGCCATTCCGGACCGAGGAGTGGCGGAACCTCGGCCTTGCGACTGGCGCGCCTGGCCGCCAATCCCGGCAACGGCATTATTCAACAGGCGCCTAGATGAACATGATCCCGGTGGTCGCCATCGTCGGGCGGCCCAACGTCGGAAAGTCGACCCTGGTCAACAGGATCATCGGGGCGCGAACGGCTGTGGTCGAGGAACGGCCCGGAGTGACCAGGGATCGCCGCCAGTTCGACGCCGACTGGGCGGGTCGTCGATTCATCCTCGTCGACACCGGTGGCTGGGAGCTCAAACCGGGCACGGGAATCGATGAGTCGATAAAGCAGCAAGCGGAGGCAGCCTTGAGCGGGGCCGATGTCGTGGTTTTCGTCGTTGATGCCACCACCGAGCTCTCGGACGACGACACCGGAGTCATCTCTACCCTGCGCGGTACCGGAGTGCCGGTTGTGCTTGCGGCCAACAAGATCGACAGTGCGAAGGCCGAGAGCGAAGTCGGGCGTCTCTGGTCTCTCGGCCTCGACGAACCGTTTCCGGTCAGCGCTTATCACGGCAGGGGCGTGGGAGAGCTGCTCGACCGGGTTGTCTCACTGCTTCCGGAGGAAAGCGACGGGCCAGGCCCCGCCCCCCGGCCCCGTCTCGCCATCGTGGGCAGGCCCAATGTCGGAAAGTCGACACTGCTCAACAGACTGGTTGGCGAGCACCGGGTGATCGTCTCCGAGGTTCCCGGGACGACACGGGACCCAATCGATGTCGATGTCGAGATCGATGGGGTCGAATACACACTTGTCGACACCGCAGGGATTCGCCGCAAACCGCAGATCACCGAGGACGCCGATTTCTATTCAGTGGTCAGGGCACGGGAGGCACTGAAAGAGGCCGATGTCGCAATCCTCGTGATCGACGCCACCGACGGGGTCACCCATCAGGACCAGCGCATCGCCAGTGAAATCGTCGAGGCGGGAGTCGGTCTGGTGATCCTGCTCAACAAATGGGATGCACTGGACGAGGAGCAACGAGAACTGACGGAGCGATCGCTTCCTGACCGTTTCGGGTTTGTCTCCTGGGCCCCGGTGCTGCGGCTGTCGGCGGCAACGGGAGCTCGGCTCAATCGCCTTGGAGCTGCGGTTGCGACAGTTTTCGAGACCCGGGTCAACCGGGTAGGGACCGGTGAACTGAATCGCCTCATCAGGGACTGGACCTCGTCGCACCTTCCGCCTGTGCGCAAAGGCCGCCGCCCGAAAATCCACTATGCCGTCCAGGCAGGGACATCCCCTCCCACTTTTGTCCTCTTCCATTCGGGTGGGGATCTAGGAGACGACTATCTGAGGTTCCTCGAAAACCGTTTGAGGGACGCCTTCGACTTCACCGGGAATCCGATTCACATCGTCACCCGGAAACGAGAACGAAACGCTGCAGAGCGATGACCGAGGGTCCCGAGTCTCCCGGGGAGTCTTCGGAGGTAGAGGACCTGCCAACACCGTTCCTCTTCAAGGTGATGGTCGGCCTCGCCGCACTGTATCTGGGGTGGAGGCTGGTCGAAGGGGTCATCTGGCTGATCCAGGTACTCGGCGGTTGAAGCCGAGCACCTGATTCAGTCGGGCTGGGGAGATTTGAACTCCCGACCTCCGGTCCCCCAGACCGGCGCGCTAACCAAGCTGCGCCACAGCCCGGATACGGGAGTGATGCTAGTGGCTTTTGCGTGCCACTCGTCATCGTCAAGTTGGGCTGGTTTGTGCCGATCTACTAGGTGGGAGGTCGCCACTTATGCCCAATCGATTATTGAGAGCCCTGGGTGCCGGCATCGTCGTCATCGGCGTTGCAGTAGCCGGAATAATTCAGATCGCAGACAGAGAACCCGCAGGTGCTGTCGACATCGTCGGCGCTTCCGCAGCCGGATCATCGTCGTCGCCAGCGACCGGGTCCGCAGTCGTCGCAGCTCCCGACGACCCGCAACCATTCACCTACAAAGTCGGCCTCCTCGGAGCGCCGGAAAATCTGAACTTCTGGGAGTTTTACGGTTCGCCCCCCACTGTATGGGAGTCATACGTTCTCGGCCCGACTAAGGCAAGCCTGTACCGGCTCGACGCCGACACCCTCACCCTGGCACCGGATCTCGCCGAGGAGATGGTTGCGCCCACCTGGAGCGAAAGCGGATGGCGTGTTGTCGTGCCTCTGCACCGCAACAGCAGTTTCAGCGATGGAAGTGAATTGACGGCGGCTGATCTCGAGTTCACCTTCGACACAGTGCGCAAATTCTTGCTAGGAGGTCAGTGGGAGGACACCTTCCCCGCTGAGGTCGCCTCGGTCCGAGCCATCGATCCGCAGACACTCGAAGTCAGGTTTGCCAAACGACCCAGTCTCGAAGTCTGGCCCTTCGGCGTCGGAACCGCTCCGGTCATGTCCGCCGACCATTGGACCGAGGCTGTGACGGAAGCCGCTGACACAACCGGGTTGTTCGCCATCGACCCGGACGGGGATCCCGCAAGCGGGCCGCTCGAGCTGGCCGAAGCCACGACCGATCGGGTACTGAGCAGGCCGAATCCCGGCTATGCCGGGCCACAGGGCAAGAACATCGAGTACGTCGTTTATGGGGCCTCAGCTGATGCGGTCGATGCCCTTGCTGCCGGTTCGATCCACACGATCCTTTCGCCGCGAGGGCTTACAGTGGCCGAGAGCGAGACCCTGGCGGCCACCGCTGGAGTCGAGACCGTCGCCAGCCCCGCGTTCGGGGTCCGTTACCTGGCATTCAACACCCACCGTTTTCCAATGAGTGATCTTGCTTTCCGGCGCGCAGTATCACTGATAGTCGACAGGGAGACGCTGGCCGAGTCCGTTGCCGGCGCCGAGGCCGCACGCACGATGCTTCCTGCCGCCAACACCACATGGTTCGATGAGAGCCGGGCTCCGGAGGCCCGTGGAAGTGCCGGGGATGGCGGGCCCGAACTCGCACTCGTAGTCGAAGAGTTGAAGGCCGCGGGTTACTCCTGGCAAACCGAGCCTGCCTTTATCGACGGTTCTCTTGTTGCCGGCACAGGTTTGACCGTCGACGGCCAAAAGCCGGCAACACTGACGATCCTGACTTCGGGCGACTCCTTCGACGCCGAACGCGCTTCGTACGCTGGAGAGGTGGCCGCAGCGGTCGAAATCCTCGGATTTGAGGTCCTCCCGGTCACCACCGACTTCGACACTGTCATCGACCTGGCTTTCACAGCCGATGACAGCGGGGCGCTCCAATACGACATGGCGCTCCTCGGCTGGTCGCTGGGCAACCCCGGCCTTCCTTCTTTCTACGCAGATCTCTTCGGATCCGAGTCGCCGGCCAACAACACCGGATACGCGAGCCCGGAAATGGACGAGCTCATCCGTCGCTATCAGAACGCCCCTGATCTGGCCACAGCGCGAGGTCTTCTCTGGGAGATGGAGGAGTTGCAGGCCCGAGATCTTCCCTACCTTCCGCTCTACTTCAGCCATTTGGTGGAGGCATACCGGTCGGACATGGTCGCCTTCTCCACCCTGCCCGGCCTGGGAGGGATCCAGGGAGCCCTGGGCGCATTCAGCCTGGTCAACCCGGTCGACTGAGGGGAACCAACCGGAGGCCGGGCCGCTTGGTTAGTGTGCTCGTCGTGGAGCGCACAGCATCGGACCGCATCCTCACGCTGCCGAACGTGGTGTCTTTCGCCAGGCTTCTCGGAGTCGGGGTCTTCTGGTGGGTGCTTGTCGTCGATGACAACATCGCACTCGCCGCCTGGCTGATCTTCATCATCGGTTGGACCGACTGGATCGACGGATACCTTGCGAGAAAACTGGACCAGGTCACCAATCTGGGCAAGGCCCTCGACCCGGTGGCAGACCGGCTGATGATCGTCTCGGCGGTGGTTGGAGGCCTGATCGTCGGGGTGGTCCCGGCAATCATCGCAGTTCCACTTCTGGTGCGAGAGGCGTTGATGGGGATCCTGACGATCTATCTCGCGACGCGCGGCGGCGGGACCCTCGAGGTCCGTTACCTGGGCAAAGTCGCCACATTCGCCTTGTATGGCGCAATTCCGGCGTTCTACCTGGCTGCGGCGGGATTTCTCGAAGGCATGATGCTGGCGCTTGCATGGTTCTTTGGCTTTCTCGGATTGATTCTGTATTGGTATGTGCTGGTGGAATATGTCGGCGACGTCCGTTCGGCACTACCCCATGTAAAGTCGCTACGCGAACCCGATGAACTCACCAAGGAGAATGATGCAGGTTCCTGAGGATCTCAAGTACACCGACGAACACGAATGGATCAAAGTGATGGATGGCCGGCTCCGGGTCGGGATCACCGACTACGCCCAGGATCAGCTCGGCGACATCGTCTACATCGAACTTCCTGATGTGGGCAAGTCTGTTGCCAAAGAGGACATCCTGGTCGAAGTGGAATCCACGAAGTCGGTAGGTGAGGTCTATTCGCCGGTGTCCGGCACTGTGACCGCGGTCAACGGTGCGGTTTCGGACAATCCCGAGCTCGTCAATTCCAGCCCTTACCACGAGGGGTGGCTCGTCGAAATCGAGCCGGACGGCGAGCTGGACGACTCTGCACTGCTCGACGCTGCCGGATATCGGGTGTTGACCGAGTAGTCATTCCTGGCTGAAGTACAATTCTTCTCTAACATCGGGGGCAAGATGAATGAGGAAAGCCAGAAAAGCGGTTCTGAAGAGCACCCGGTCGAGGTCGAGAACGACCCAACCTTGATCTTCGTGCCTCTTAGCGAGCGGGGGGAGCACCCGCTCAGCAGGGACGAGGCGGCACATGTCGGAGGGTTCGAGGGTTACGCATTAGTTGTCGAACAAGGCCCCCGCGCCGGGCTCACCTTTGTCCTCGGGGAGGGCAACACAACGGCGGGAAGGCACCCTGAGAGCGACATCTTCCTCAACGACGTGACGGTATCCCGACACCACTGCCGTTTTGTGCTCAACGGCAGCGAGCTGAGTGTCGAGGACAGCGGGTCTACGAACGGCACCTACGTCAATGAAGCCCGTGTCGACGCTTCCTCGCTGGCCCCGGGCGACGAAGTCCTGGTCGGCCGCTTCCACTTCGTCGTGGCCCACGGCGATGTCTGATGCCGATCTCCTCAGCATCGGCGAGGTGATCAACGAGCTGCGGGACGAGTTTCCCGACGTCTCGGTGTCGAAGATCCGGTTTCTCGAATCGCAGGGGCTGGTCGACCCGCATCGGACATCCTCGGGGTATCGCCAGTTCGGGACCGACGAGATGGCCCGGATCCGGTTCATCCTCCAGCAACAGCGTGACCACTTCCTTCCCTTGAAGGTGATCAAGTCGAAACTGACACTCTGGGAACGAGGTGAAGACACCTCTGCAGCCTCCGACCACGGTGATGTGATCGAACCAGGTGGAGAGCCGCTGAGCCGCACCGACCTGCTGAAACGATCCTCCCTCGACGACAAGGAGCTCGACGAGCTGATTGCGGCGCGGATCATCAATCCGATCGACGGTTCAGACGTCTTCCCTCCCGAAGCCGGGATCATCGGTTCGGAGGTGCGGCGCCTGCTCGATATGGGCCTCGAGCCCAGACATCTCCGCGCAGTCAAGCTGGCGGTGGAAAAAGAGAGCGAGTTGCTTCTGCGATTGGTGGATCCTCTTGCACGTGCCAACAATGCCGAAGCCCAGGAGAGGGCTCGCGACGTGCTGTCGGCGTCAAACGACTCGGTCCAGGCGATGCACCGGGCAATGCTCAACGGGGAGTTGCGGCGCTACCTGAGCTCATGAAGATCCTGATCCGTTTAACGGTCGCCATGCTGGTGATTACAGGTCTGCACGCGCCAGTGGTGCAGGCGGCTCCTCTGACCTACCCGGTTCAGGTCACCGAGCCCTGGCCGGTGCCGGATGCCCCGTTCCCCACCGCTCCGAGCTGGGTTCTCTACGACGTCGGCGCCGGGGCCACCATCGCCTCGCGCTCGGCTGACGAAGAGAGGGCTATGGCGTCTGTGACCAAGATCATGACTGGCCTCATCGTGGTCGAACGTGCCAACTTCTCTGATGTGGTCACGATCTCAGCGACCGCAGCAGCCACGGGAGAGAAAGAAATCGACCTGGTAGCGGGGGAGACCGTGACCGTTGAAGACCTGTTCAAAGCGCTGATGGTGCATTCTGCGAACGATGCAGCGACGGCGCTCGCCGAGCACATCGCCGGCTCACTCGAGGGCTTTGTCGCTCTGATGAATGAAAGGGCAGAATCTCTGGGCCTGCTCCACACCAGTTTTGCCAATCCTCACGGCCTCGACGCGACCAACCACTACACATCGGCGAACGATCTGCTCACGATGACCCGAGAAGCGATGCTTCACGAGGAGTTCGCCGAAGCGGTTCGAATGCAGTCGTTCGCTTTTCCGCCCGATCCCGATGGGGCCCCCCGGATCGCGCAGACAACCAACCTGATGCTCGCCGACTATCCCGGCATGTTGGGGGTCAAGACCGGCTTCACCAACCGCGCCCTGCTCACTTTCGTCGCCGCCGCCGAACGCGACGGACGACAGGTGATCGTTGTGGTCCTCGGTTCCGACGGCCGGCGGGCGCACTTCGCCGACGCCCGGCTTTTGCTCGACTATGCCTTCTCCCGGATGCCCTATTACGCCATGTTGAGCAGCGGCAACCCGTTTGTCTCGCGCACACCACGGCGGGACCCGGCGCCCTTGAGTGTTTCCCGGGACGCTGAGGCATATCTCCACCTAGCGGCCCAGGGAGTGTTCCTCGATCCACCGTCATTGATCAGTGGTGCGGATACACCCGAACCACCTCCGATCGTGGAGACTGTGATCCGTCCGAGCGCCGGACCGCAGTCGCTCTGGGAGTCGCTGACTTACTGGTTCAGCGCTTCCGCTCAGTGATGAGGAGCTTCGACTTCGCCTCAGAGGTGATCAGCAGCGAGGAGATCCACTCCCGTGTGGCCGAGCTGGGCAAGGCAATTTCGGAGGACTACGAGGGACGTGACCCGATATTCGTCTCGGTGCTGACCGGGTCGGTTTTGTTCTCCGCAGATCTGATCCGCAGTGTCTCACTGCCCGGCGAGGTCGACTTTCTCGCTCTCAACCGTTTCGGTGAGAGCGGGCGAATCGCGGTTTCGATGGATACATCCGGCCCCTTGTTCGATCGCGACGTGGTGATCGTCGAAGAGCTCGTTGACACCGGCCTCACCCTCAAAGTGCTCCGGCAGATGGTTCTCGACCGTGGGGCGCGGTCGGTGGCGACGGTGGGCCTCCTCGACAAGGCGAGGAGAAGGGTCTCCGACGTCCCGATCGAGTACCGGGGTTTTGAGGTGGGAGACGAGTTCCTCGTCGGCTACGGCCTCGACTGGGAAGGGCTCTACCGCAACCTTCCCTCGATGTGGGCGATTCTCGACATGGATGCTTTCGTCACCGACCGCTTCCGCCTTGCCAGGGAGGTTTTCGGCGGGATGGACAGCGTTGGCTGAGCCCGGGTCGGTGATAACCTCTGGACATGGCTGAAGAGCGCAAGCTGATCGAAATGGAGATCGTCGGGGTCCGCGTCGAACTCCCGTCCAACCAGCCGATCGTCCTGCTCAAGGAATCAGACGGTGTCCGCTACCTGCCCATCTGGATTGGCGGCAACGAAGCTACGGCGATCGCTACTGCCCTCGAAGGGGTGGTACCGCCCCGGCCGCTGACCCACGATCTGCTCCGTTCGATTCTCGACGCAGTCGGCGCACTTGCCACGCGGGTGACAATCACCGAAATGCGGGACTCGGTCTACTTCGCCGACCTCCAACTCGACGCCGGCGGGCGCGAGGTTCACATATCGTCGCGGCCATCGGACGCAATCGCCCTCGCGGCGCGGACGGGAACCCCGGTCTTCGCACTTGGCTCGGTCATGGATGACGCAGGAGTCGAATTCGAAGAAGACAACGAGGAGGCCGAGGTAAGCCGTTTCCGGGAGCTTCTCGAAGAACTGACCGTCGAGGACTTCTTGGGCGACGAGCCCTGATCAAGACCCAGGTGAACAGCCCCGCGTCGAGTTTTCCACAGGAAGACGTTGACCGACGGGGAGGAGACTGTATGCTTTCTCACAACGGCGAAATTACGCACTTGTAAGCCGGAGGAGTCTCATGACGGAACAGCGGGAATTCGGGTATCGCGCGCCCCAGGTTTGCAACCTGGTCGGGATCACCTACCGCCAATTGGACTACTGGGCACGCACCGAATTGATCACCCCTTCACTACAAGCAGCGACCGGTTCGGGGTCGCAGCGGCTCTATACGTTTTCAGACGTGGTCCAGCTCAAAGTGATCAAGCGCCTTCTCGATGCAGGTATGAGCCTGAAGAAAATCCGCCAGGCCGTCGAGATACTCCGTGAGCAAATGGAGTCAGACCGACCGCTCGCCGATGTCACCCTGCTCAGTGACGGCCAGACAATCTATGCGGCACACTCCGAAGAGGAGGTTGTCGATGTTTTCAGAAGGGGACAGGGCGTGTTCGGTATCGCAATCGGACCTGTCGAGACCGAGGTGCAAGGCGACATCCACCAGCTCTATCCCCAACAGCAGGAATACGCCGGGGTGATCGAGGCGGGCGCACCCTGAACTCCGAGTCCTTGACCGCTCACGAAGTTCCCTTCGCTCACAACAGTGAGCGGCAATTTGCACTCCTCCTCGACTTCTACGGGGTCGAGTGGGAGTACGAACCGAAGTCCTTTCCCATCGCCTGGGACAAGGACGGCGCACCGACCCAGTTCTTCACACCGGACTTCTACCTGCCCGAAGACGATATGTACATCGAGATAACCACGATGAACCAGAAGCTCGTCACCAAGAAGAACAAGAAAGTACGCAGGATCACCGAGCATTACCCGGAGATAAATTGCAAGGTCTTCTACCAGCGGGACTATTTGCACCTCGTGGTCAAGTACGGGCTGGAGGAGCCGGAAAGCCTCGAAGACGTGACGGCGCCAACCCGGATCCCGGGGAGGCCCAGCATCGTCCGGCTCGAGGACCGCGGGGAACGTCTGACGGGATGAACCAGTCTCCGTTGCACGACTTCAACGTCGAACACGGCGGGAGGCTCGTCGACTTCGGCGGCTGGGAGATGCCGGTCCAGTACGACTCGGTCCTGGCGGAGCACAAGGCGGTGCGCAGCACGGTCGGTTTCTTCGATGTTTCCCATCTCGGCAGGTTCGCGCTCCGGGGTCCGGGCGCGGCGGCCGCCCTGTCGACACTGTTGTGCAACAACCTGGACCGCATCTCGGCAGGGCGGGCCCAGTACACGATGATGTTGAACGAAGGCGGAGGAATCGTAGACGACATCATCGTCTGGTGGCTCGGCGCTGACGAGTACTGGCTCATGCCCAACGCTGTGAACCAGAAGAGAGTGATGCAAGCTTTTGCTGCCCACGACGACGTCAGGGTGACAGACCTCCAGGTCTCCACTGCGATGGTCGCAGTCCAGGGCCCGGAGGCACCCGGTACGATCAAGGATGTTCTCGAGCAGGAAGTGAGGCGGTTCTCGACGGGTCACTTCCAATGGGGTGGGGGCCCGGTCTGGATCGCCGGCACCGGATATACGGGAGAGGCGGGGGCTGAGTTCGTCACCGACCCCAAGACTGCCCGTCATGCCGTTGAGGCTCTGGTCCGACATGGGGTCACTCCCTGTGGCCTCGGCGCCCGGGACACCCTCCGTCTCGAGGCCGGGCTGTCCTTGTGGGGCCAGGACCTCGACGAAACGACAACGCCGCTCGAAGCCGATCTCGGGTTCGCCGTCGACTTCGACCATGAGTTTGTGGGGAGGGCTGCCCTCGAAGCGCAGAAGGAGAACGGCGTAGGAAAGCTGCTGACCGGCTTTGTCCTCGAAGGCAAGGGAATTCCACGACACGGGCACGAAGTCCGCAGCGGCGACAGCACCGGAGTCGTTACGTCAGGAAATATCAGCCCCGCACTCGGCACCGGGATCGGAATGGCTTACATGAGCCCGCCGGTGGAACTCGGAGGTGGAATCGAAGTGAAGATACGTGATCGTTGGGTGGAGGGAACGGTGCGCAAACCACCGTTTCACAAGTCATGAGACATCACGGCATGGGGGTGACCCGGAGCGAAGATCACCCTGAGTACGGGCATCAGGTGATCCGGTCGTGGCATCCAGAGGGGAGCCCCACCGCCCGGATCCTCCTCGTCCACGGGATCGCCGAATACAGCGGCAGATATGAGGCCGTGGGGGAGCTGCTCGCAGTTGCGGGGTTCGAAGTCCATTGTCCCGACCTCTTCGGATTCGGGGAGAGCGGTGGAGGCCGGGCGGATATTGGCGAGTGGGCCGACTATCACGATCAGGTACAGGGTCACCTCGACGCTTTCCGGGAAGACACCGACACTCCGGTTGTCCTGTTCGGCCACTCGATGGGCGGGCTCATCGCTCTCGGCTATCTGCTTTCCGATCGCCCTCAGCCCGACCTGGCGGTGTTGAGCGCCCCTGCAATAGGGGGTGGTGCTGCATGGCAGAAGGCACTCGCCGGCCCACTGGCCCGCATCGCGCCCTCGCTCAGCATTCCCAACAATCTCGACGGGTCTCATCTCAGCCGCGATCCTGAAGTCGCCGAGTTGTACTTTGCGGACCCGCTGGTGCTCACCAGCACCACCACCCGTTTGGGCCGGGAGATGTTCAATGCCCAGGACGCGGCGAAATCCTCGGTGGACAGGTTACGGGTTCCGACCCTCGTGCTCCAGGGCGGTGCCGATCGCATCGTGTCGCCGGCGTCGACTGCGGGCCTCGGCGAGTTGCCTGGCGTGGAACGGCGGATCTACCCGAAGTTGCGTCACGAGATCTGCAACGAGCCCGAAGGCCCAGAAGTGGTCGGCGAAATCATCGAGTGGCTTGGAGAACGGCTCTGATTCCGCGTTCCTAAGGCGTGGCGTATCAAATATGAGTTCCTGGGCGTTCGGAATGCGTCATTCTCTACCGCCCAGTGATCACATTTGATACGTGGAGCCTTAGGAATGGAATTTTCGGGCTCAGTCCCAGAGGATCAGTACCTTGCCGGAGTCGTCGGAGGCGGCGACTTGGAACGCTTGTTCGTAATCGCCGACACCGAACCGATGAGTGATGACGGGGGATAGATCGAGCCCCGACTCGATGAGGATGTTCATCTTGTACCAGGTGTCGAACATCTGCCTGCCGTAGATCCCTTTGAGGGTGAGCATGTTGAAGATGACCGTGCTCCAGTCGATCGGGAATGCCTCGCCCGGTATGCCGAGCAGGGCAACATTTGCGCCGTGAATCGTGTTGTCCAGGATGTCGGCATATGCCGCGGGATTGCCGGACATCTCCAATGCCACGTCGAATCCTTCCAACATACCGAGCTCCTCCTGCACCTCACCAAGGTCCTGCACCCTCCGGTCGACAGTACGGGTTGCACCCATTGCTCGCGCCAATTCGAGCCGGTAGGGATTGACGTCGGTCACCACGGTGTTGCGGGCGCCGGCATGGGCTACAACAGCCGCAGCCATGATTCCGATTGGTCCGGCACCCGTGATCAGCACGTCCTCGCCCAGAACAGGGAACTTGAGGGCGGTGTGCACGGCGTTACCGAACGGATCGAAGAGAGCAGCGATCTCCGCTGAGATCTTCTCGGTGTGCCGCCAGACATTCGACTTGGGCACAGCGATGTAGTCGGCGAAGGCGCCCGGGATACTGACCCCGATTCCCCTGGTGTCACTGCAGAGGTGACGGCGGCCCGCGAGGCAATTCCGGCATTGGTCGCACACGACGTGGCCCTCAGCACCCACCAGCTCACCGATGTCAAACCCGGAGACGGAAGGGCCAACGGCGGCGATCGTCCCCGCGAACTCATGGCCAACCGTCATCGGAGCCGGGATGTTCTCGCTGGCCCAGTTGTCCCACTCGTAGATGTGGAGATCGGTGCCGCAAATGCCGGTAGCGGCCACTTTGATCAGGACCTCGTCCGGCCCGGGCTCGGGAACATCTACATCTGAGAGCCGGAGGCCGACCTCGTCGGGGTGTTTAACCAAGGCGCGCACTGTGGCTCAAATCCCTGGACGGCAGGCCTATGGGTGCAACCGATGACAAATCGGTTAGCGTCTCGGTTCGCAGACGAGTGGCGGGAAAATCGTGAGAAAGCACAGACCGACAAGGCATCCACATACCGTAACAACGCGGCTCCGGGAGTGGGCCGGCCTGTGAGTTACCGGGGCAAGCTGCTGGTGGCATCGCCGTTGCTGGTGGAGCCTGCTTTCCGGAAAACGGTGATTCTCCTCCTCGAGGACAACGACGACGGGGCACTGGGGGTGATTCTCAACCGGGAGTCCGAAGAAGCTGTCGAGAGCCATCTACCCGGATGGGGCCACTTCGCCGCCGGGTCCGGGAGAATTCATCTCGGCGGGCCGGTTGAGCCGGCGGTCGGCGTGGCCCTCGCCCCGTTGCGCACCGGCGACGTGGCAACACTTCCCGGGCTGCGCACCGTGGACCTCGAGGCAGACCCCGATCCCGACCTGACTTCGGTGCGGATCTACTCGGGGTACTCGGGTTGGGCTCCGGGCCAGCTCGACGCCGAGCTCGAAGAAGGTTCGTGGTATCTGCTCGAAGCCTCCCCGGACGATCCGTTCGACGAGCCTGACGGTCAGTGGGAGCGGGTGCTGCGCCGCCAGTCCGGATTGCTGGCGATGATGTCGACGTTCCCCGATGACCCAGAGATGAACTAACACAGTCGATCGCCGACCATCTGCCTACCCTGTCAGCGATGACAACTCTGGCCGCCCCAAGACTCCGGCCCTCGCTTCGGCGCAACGCACCCGGTCTCGTCGAAGAGCGGGCCTTGTGGGACCTCGGTGCCTCGGTCGTCGTAGGAATCGACGAGGTTGGGCGTGGCTCGTGGGCCGGGCCACTGACCGTTGGTGCCGCGGTGATCCCACCCGACAAACGCGTTTACAAAATCCGCGACTCGAAGATGCTCACCGAAGTCGAGCGGGAGGCGTTGTTCGAAAGGATCGCAGACTGGGTCGAGGATTGGGCTGTGGGTCATGCCTCGCCTCAGGAGTGCGACGAACTGGGTATGTCCGAAGCCCAGCGGCTGGCAGGGAGGCGGGCAATAGCCGGCCTCGCTACCCCACCCGATCGTGTCCTGCTCGACGGGAAATGGGACTTCATCGGGGGTGCGAGGACAATCGTACGGGGTGATGCGACTTCACTCTCCATCGCAGCCGCTTCGATCCTGGCCAAAGTGAGCCGTGACCGAATCATGAGGTACGTCGCTGAAGATTTCCCCGGGTATAACTTCGAAGCCAACAAGGG
>JBGTNX010000020.1:0-9069 GCA_041742825.1 Acidimicrobiia bacterium
TCGAGGACATGACCGTTGCGGTGATCTCCGTAGACCCCTCGAAACGGAAGTCGGGAGGGGCGTTACTCGGCGACCGGATCCGGATGAACTCCCTCGACGGCGAGCGCGCCTACTTCCGTTCGATGGCGACCCGCGGCGCGCACGAGCTGCCCGCATCGCTGGAAGATGTCATCGACGTCGTCAAGGCCGCCGGATTCGACCTCGTCATCGTCGAGACCCCTGGCATCGGCCAGGGCGACGCCGCGATCGTGCCCTTCGTCGACGCCTCGATGTACGTCATGACGCCGGAGTTCGGTGCCGCGTCCCAGCTGGAGAAGATCGACATGCTCGACTTCGCCGACATGGTCTCGATCAACAAGGCCGACAAGCAGGGCGCCGACGATGCCCTCCGCGACGTCCGCAAGCAATATCGGCGGAACCATCTCGCATTCGACGGTCCCGACGATGCACTGCCCATCCACCTCACCGTTGCCTCCGATTTCAACGACCCGGGCACAAACCGTTTCTATCTCGCGCTCACCAAGCGGCTCGGCCTGGAGTCGTCGATCGATCTCAACGTCTCCGATGCGGCGAAACATCATGTCGTGCCGCCGAACCGGGCCCGGTATCTCGCCGAGATCGACGAGGAGATCGCCCGCTACGACGAGTGGGTCGAGAAACAGGCAGACGCTGCAGAACAGCTCTACAGGCTGGAAGGGGCGAAAGAGCATCTCGACGAAGGTGTCGTCGAAGCGGCCGAGGGGGCCCTCGACCCGGAGAACAAGAAGGCGCTGGAACGCTGGGACGGGCTCGTTGCCGAGTACTCCGGTGAGGAGTTCGTCTATCACGTCAGGGGCAAGGAGATCAAGGTCCCCCTGCACTGGGAGACCCTCAGCCACACCCGCGTCCCTCGGGTTGCACTGCCCCGGTACCGGTCGTGGGGAGACCGGCTCAAGTGGCTGCTTCAGGAAAATGTGCCCGGAGAGTTTCCCTACACCGCCGGGGTTTTCCCCTTCAAGCGCGCGTTGGAGGATCCGACCCGAATGTTCGCCGGCGAAGGGCCACCAGAGCAGACCAACCGCCGTTTCCACTACCTCGCCGCCGATCAGCCCGCTATCCGCCTCTCCACCGCCTTCGATTCCGTGACCCTCTACGGCGAAGACCCCCACGAGCGTCCCGACATCTACGGAAAGGTGGGCAACTCGGGGGTTTCGATCTCCAGCCTCGACGACGCCAAGAAGCTGTACTCGGGTTTCGACCTGAGCGACCCGGCGACGTCGGTGTCGATGACAATCAACGGGCCGGCGCCGATGATCCTCGCCTTCTTCATGAACGCCGCGATCGACCAGTCGTGTGAGAAGTACATTGCCGAGAACGGGCTCACCGATGAGGTGGAGGCGAAGATCGCCGAAATCTACGGCGATCGCCCGCGGCCTCAGTACCACGGCGAGCTGCCCCCGGGCCATGACGGACTCGGGTTGATGCTGTTCGGAGTGACCGGCGACCAGGTGCTGCCGGCCGATGTATATGAGACCCTGAAGGCGGAGACGATGTCGCGGGTGCGGGGAACGGTCCAGGCCGACATCCTGAAGGAGGACCAGGCCCAGAACACCTGCATCTTCTCCACCGAGTTTGCCTTGCGGATGATGGGCGACATCCAGCAGTACTTCGTCGACAAGGACGTCCGCAACTTCTACTCGGTGTCGATCAGCGGATATCACATGGCCGAAGCCGGAGCCAACCCGATCACCCAGCTCGCTTTCACCCTCGCCAACGGGTTCACCTTCGTCGAGTACTACCTGGAGCGGGGGATGGACATCGACGATTTCGCCCCCAACCTCAGCTTCTTCTTCTCCAACGGGAGCGACGCCGAGTACGCGGTGATCGGCCGCGTGGCGAGGCGGATCTGGTCGAAAGCGATCAAGCACAAGTACGGGGGCAACGAGCGCTCCCAGAAGTTGAAGTACCACATCCAGACTTCGGGGCGGTCGCTTCATGCCCAGGAGATCAGCTTCAACGACATCAGGACCACGCTCCAGGCGTTGTATGCGATCTATGACAACTGCAACTCGTTGCACACAAACGCCTACGACGAGGCGATAACAACGCCAACGGAGGAGTCCGTCCGGCGGGCGATGGCAATCCAGCTGATCATCAACCGGGAGCTGGGTCTGGCCAAGAACGAGAACCCGTCGCAGGGTTCGTTCATCATCGAGGAGCTCACCGACCTGGTCGAGAAGGCGGTGTTGTTGGAGTTCGACCGTCTCAACAGCCGGGGCGGTGTGCTGGGGGCGATGGAACGCCAGTACCAGCGGACCAAGATCCAGGAGGAGTCGCTGTACTACGAACGGCAGAAGGAGTCGGGGGAGTACCCGATCGTCGGGGTCAACACGTTCCTTTCCAAGGAGGGCTCGCCGTTTGTCATCCCCACCGAGCTGATCCGCTCAACAGACGAGGCCAAGAATCGCCAGATCTCCAACCTCCGCGCCGTCCAGGACCGCAATGGCGAGGTCTCGGACCAGTCGCTGCGTGATCTGCAATCGGCGGCGGTCGGCGGGGAGAACCTCTTCGCGCAGCTGATGGAGACATCCAAGAGCGCATCTCTGGGCCAGATGAGCAACTCCCTATACGCAGTCGGCGGCCAGTACCGAAGGAACATGTAGAACTGATCTCGGGCTACCGGCACGCCCCTGGAGGGATCTGATAGGGTTGAAAATCGACCCAATGATCTGGAGAGAAGCATGACCGCAACGGTCGACAGGCGCCGGGCGATTCTCGTTCTGGCATTGGCACTCGTAATTTCCGTCCTCTATGTGGGTGGCGATCCGGCGCAGGGCGCTGACGCCAACTCGAATCGGCCTTCTACCGGCATCGGTTGGGCACCCTGTTATCAGGACATTTCGCAGGAGGTTGGAGTTCCCTTCGAATGTGGCCAATTCCGGGTTCCTCTCGACTATGACAACCCGAGGGAGACCATCTCTCTCGCCCTGGTGAGAATCCGGGCAACGGCTGAGCCCTATCTTGGATCGTTGTTCCTCAATCCAGGAGGTCCGGGTGGGTCGGGCGTCGAGTTCCTCCTTGGTTTCGGGCCTTTCGCCCAGTTCATATGGGGGTCGGTGGCCAATCAGTACGACATCGTGGGCTTCGACCCCAGGGGCATCCTCAACTCGTCGCCCCTGCTCTGCTTCGCCAGCCTCGATCAGGCGTTGCAGGTGTTTCCGCCCATACCGTTCCCCAGCACTCTCGAAGAGGTGGCTATGTTCAGACGGGGCGACACCCGCCTCGACCAGGCATGCGACAAGAACGGCACTGAGGTGCTGAACCACATGTCGACGGCGAACGTGGCTCGTGATCTCGACCAGTTGAGAGAGGCCGTTGGGGACGATTACCTCAACTTCGTTGGACTGTCGTATGGCTCCTACCTCGGTCAGACCTATGCGAACTTGTTTCCGGACAGGGTCGGGGCCTTTGTGATCGATGGAGTGCTCGACCCGATCGCATGGGCGAACCTCGACGCCGAGGTGCCGTTCTCGACAGCGCTCCGGTCGGACGTGGGAGCACTCGACACATTGCAGGAATTCATCAGACAGTGCGACGAGGCCGGTCCGACATACTGCGCTATCGCCCCTGACTCTGAGGCGCGTGTGAACGCCGTCCTGGAGCGGCTACGACAAGGTCCAATCCTCATTACCGACCCCGAGACCGGGGAGAGCTTCCCGTACCTTTACTCGTTCGCGATCGCGGACATCCTCGGTGCGTTGTACAACCCGTTCTCATATGCCGAGTCGGCGACGTTTATCGCGTTCCTCGAGTCGCAGGCATCGCCGGCCAGCCTCGGGGCGCAACTCCAACTGATGCGCGAGGTCGCCGGCTTCGACCGTGACCGAGGGCGCAGGAGTTATCCGAACTTCGTCGAGGGATTCCCCGCTGTTGCGTGTCAGGACACCACCAACCCGAGCACGCATCTCGCCTGGTTCGAGGCAGGCCAGGAGGCGGCGGCGCAGTTCGGGATCTTCGGGGAGATCTGGACCTGGGCGTCGAGCCCGTGCGCCGTATGGTCGCACTTCGATTCCGACGTGTACAAGGGCCCGTTCGACACGGGTACATCGAAATCGGTACTGGTGATCGGAAACCTGTACGACCCGGCAACCCGTTATCAGGGTGCCGTGACGGCTGATGGGCTTCTGGCCGGGTCGGCGCTGCTAACTGTGGACGAGCCTGGACACACCTCACTTGGCATCAGTGTCTGTGCGGGGGCGGTCACCGGGCAGTACCTGGCGACCCCGGGGGATCCGGTATGGGCCGACGCCGACCTCTTCTGTCCAGCTGGCGAGAACTGGTTTGTCCAGGCCGCCCTCGCGACGGATTCCGCGACCGGAGTTCGCGCCGAGTTCCGCAACGAGTTGATGGATCAGATCGGCCTGCGGCCGTAATAGCTGCTCTGAAGGCGCAGGTAACCTCCAGTCCGCTATGCACCGGATTGTCGTCGTAGGTAACTCGGGTTCGGGGAAGTCGACAATCGCCAGGGCATTGGGTGAGAAGTTGGAGTTCCCGGTGCTCGAACTGGACAGCATCTACCACCAGCAGGATTGGGTTTCTCTGCCCGAAGAGGAGTTCCGGGTGAAGCTGGCTGACTTCGCACTCAACCAGACATGGGTGATCGATGGCAACTACCTCAGCATGGGCATGAAGGACCTCGTCTGGCCGGTGGCGGACACACTGGTCTGGCTCGACCTGCCCCGCAGTGTCGTGATGCCGCGCGTCATCTGGCGCACCCTGAAGCGTGCCGTTACCCGGGAGGAGCTCTGGAACGGGAACCGGGAGCCGATTTCCAACTTCACCAGGCTCGATCCGGAGTTGAACGTAATGCGATGGTCGTGGACCCGACACGAGCACTACCGCCACCAGTTCGAGGAGGCGCTCGCCGGAGCGGAGACGGTACACCTCAGAGTGTTCCGCCTCCGCTCCACTGCCGAGGTCAAGGCCTTTCTTGACTCGATCGCCAAGACCGTTCTGTGAGGGTTTGCCTACATGGTGTGTGTGCGGACACTCACAGAACGGGGTTCGATGGGCCGTCGACGAATCGTATGATCTCGCTGCGGACCTGACCGGGATCGTCCCGGACTTCTGTGGCCGTGAAGCGGCGAATCTGCCACCCGAGTTCCATTAATGCATTCTGCCGCTTCAGGTCATTCTGCAGCTGCTCAGGCGTCCCGTGAGCGCCGAAGCCATCGACTTCAACGATCTTCATCACATCGGGCCACGAGAAGTCGGGATAGGCATGCGTTTTGTCCGGAAGGGTTATTCGTAGCTGCTGTATCGGTCGTGGGATAGGGGCTTTCCAAATGACGTACTTCAGATCAATCTCCGACACGCTGCCCGACTGGTCATTGGCGATGGCTCCGAGCAACCACCTCATCCTCTTAGTCCCGGAAACGCCACGACCACCGAACTTCGCGATAGCGAGGTCGATCCGGTCGACCGTCGTCAGGCCGAGGTGAACCGCTGATCGGCCCGCTTTCTCCAAGACGCGGGCGGGCAGCATCGGTGCGATGTCGAACAGGGTGCGCTCAGGTGTAGTAGTCGGTATCGACTCCACAATGGCAGCAGGGTTGGAGCGTCGAGTCCGGTGAAGGACCACACCGGAGGGCTCTGGTGATTCGGCATACGGCACTGTGACTTCGATGACGCGACCATGAACGGCGTCGAATCCCCACAGCACAGCTGCACATCGATGGGAGGCGAGGGCATCCGGGCCAGCTGCCATCACCCCGGCCAAGACGGCCGTCTTCCATGTCGCCGGAGTCGAATTGAGGTGGTACACGCCCGGGTGGGCTACATCCATGCGGCCCGTCTTGATCCTCCAGTCGATCTCATTGCTGGTGACGCCGAGATCGCCGAGATCCGCCCTCCGCATCAGGCCGTTCTGCATCCCGGCTACCTCGCGAACTTTTCCTTCTTTCCACATATGACGAACAAGACCGAATCGCGCCGCAAACTTCAACCCCTTCTCCCCTTCTGTGAAGGATTGCCTACACCCTGTGTGCGTAAACCCTCACAGAACGGTATTGGGCCGGTCGCGTCGCCTTAGCGCGGCGCGGGCATGGGCTTCGAGGCCTTCGAGGCGGGCGAGGAGGGCTGCGTCAGACGCAGTGGCTGAGGCATCGTCGATGCGGAGCCAGGTCGGGGTGCGGAGGAAGGTGAACACCGAGAGCCCCGATTGAAACCTGGCGCCGCCACCTGTAGGCAGAACGTGGTTAGGGCCGACTCCGTAGTCGGCGAGGGCCTCGGCACTGGCGTCGCCGATGAACAGCGAGCCGTAGGCGGTGAGCTGTTGCGACAACAGGTCGGGGTCGGCCACGTGGAGGGCGAGATGCTCGGGGGCGAGGTGTTCGGAGATGTCGGCCGCGTCTTGGACGGAATCGACGACCACCGCAAACCCGCGGGAGAGGGCCGACCGTGCAACCGAGGCAGTCGGTAGGTCTTCCAACTGCTCGATGAGTTCGAGTTGGACGGCGTCGAGCAATCTTGAGTCGGTTGTGATCAGGACGGGCTCGGCCAGCGGGTCGTGCTCGGCTTGGGCAAGGAGGTCGGCGGCGACCAGCGCAGGGTCGGCACCGCGATCGGCGATGACGACGATCTCGGAGGGCCCGGCCAGTCCGTCGATCCCAATCTCGCCGTAGAGATGCTTCTTGGCCGCGGTGACCCAGGCATTGCCGGGCCCAACGACCATATCGCATGCAGGTGAGACAGTTCCGAAGGCGAGGGCCCCGATCGCCTGGGCCCCGCCGATGGTGATCAACCCGTCGGCACCGGCGATACCGGCCGCAGCGAGGGTTACCGGTGTGGGCCTCGGCGAAGCAACCCAGACCTGTTCGACTCCGGCGACCCGCGCCGGGATCACGGTCATCAGCACCGAGGAGGGGAGCGGGTGCCTCCCTCCCGGGGTGTAGGCGCCGACGCTGCGAACCGGGTTGAGGCTGTGTCCCGCCCGGCCACCGGCAACGGCGACATCGATGGCCACCAGCGCACCGAGTTGGGCAGTGGCGAAGTCTCGCACCCGGCCCGCGATGCGGTCCAGCAGCCCGCGGGTTTCTCCATCGATGTCGTCGACCGCGCCGAGCAGGTCGGACCGATCGAGGACGATCGCCTGGCCCTCTCTGATGTCGCCGAATCCTTCCGAGTAGCGGCGGAGGGCGCCCTCGCCTTCGGAGCGGACGGTTTCGACGATATCCGCCGCCTGACGCAGGATCTCAGCGGACACCGGGGAGCGGCTTTCCCGGATGACGTCGGCCGCCGCCTTCACCGGGAGCGGGCCGCTCATTGGCCGTCCCTCTTCATCGGGCGCCGTCTGACCCGGCGCTCCCGGATGTCCAGCTCCGCTTCGATCTGGCTCACGCCGACACCCGCGGATGCCGCCTTGACCAGGGCGAAGTAGATGAGGTCGGCAGCTTCGTGCACAACGTCCTCGGCAGATGACGCCCGGGCGAGTTCGCCGGCCTCCTCTGACAACTTTGCCGCCAGTAGGGCCGGATCTTCCAACAGCTTGGCGGTATTGGATGCCTCAGGCGGGTCGGCGGCGAGGGCATGGAGGCGTCTTCCCAATCTGCTCAGCCCGTGGTCCTCACCCCAGCAAGACGTCGACCCGGTGTGACAGAAGCCCGGGGGCGCCTGCCTGGTTGTGAAGCGGAGGGTGTCCCGGTCACAGTCGAGGTCGACCTTCACCACTTCCTGGCCCGCTCCTGAAGTTGCGCCTTTCTCCCACAGGCCGCGTTTCCGGCTCTGGTATGTGCCGGCCCCTGACTCGAGAGTGGCAGCGACGCTGTCGAGGTTGGAGTAGACGAGGCCGAGGGCTTTCCCCGCTTGGTCGACGACGACTGTGGGCCAGAGTCCATCGGGTCGGTCCGAGATCATGGGAGCGGTGAATGCTTCGGCTAGGCCGAGCTCTCCCGAGTAGAGGGCCATGCCCACCTGGGCGTCGGCCCCGTTCTCATCGAGTGCCGCGATCTCGGAGGCGGTCGTGATCCCCCCGGCGACAGTGATCCTGGTGTCCGGGGCGGCCGTGACCACCGATCGGGCACGGGCGAGGTCGGTACCGCCGAGCCGGCCTTCGAGCTCGACGAAAGTGATCAGGATCCCGCCGCAGTGCGGGGCGAGCCGTTCGACGCGCTCCAACAAGCCGTCACCGGTGTCCTGGCGCCAGCCGTGGGAGAGCACCAAGCTATCGCGGGAATCGATCGCAGCGATCACCCGGTTGCGGGGGAGTGCCGAGAGCAGCTCGGGGTCGGCGGCGGTGCCGATCACCACCCGCCTGGCGCCACGATCGAGCCAGTCTCGTGCAGCCTCCAGGTCTCTGATTCCTCCGCCGACCCGGATATCGGCGAGGCGACACATCTCGGAGATGAGCTCGGCGTTGTCGCCGTCTCCGCGGGCGGCGTCGATGTCGACGACCGCTACCTCTCCACACCTGGAGAAGCGCTCCAACCATGCGAACGGGTCGCCACCATCGATTCGCTCCACTTCACCGCCGACCAGCTGTACGGCCCGACCGGCGACGATGTCGATTGAAGGGATCAACACGGGCGCACCTCGATCCCGCCGGCCATCATCTCCGCCTTGATCCGGTCGACTGTGGTCCGATTCGTGTGGAGCATCGAGGCGATCAGCACCGCAGACGCCCCGGCGTTGACTCCGTCGATCAAATCAGCTGCGTCTGACGCACCGCCGGAGGCGATTACCGGGACGCTGACCCGGCTGGAAACGGCCGAAACGAGTTCCAGGTCGTAGCCCTGATTGGTCCCGTCTCGGTCCCAGCTCGTAAGCAGAATCTCGCCGGCACCCGACTCGGTGGCGGTTGCCGCCCAGGCCGGAGCACCCAGAGGTGTGGACTCGGTACCGCTCCGCACCACTACCGACCATCCCGCATCGTTGCGCGCGGCATCGACGGCGAGCACGGTGCACTGCGACCCGAAACGGTCCGCCATCTCGGCTATGAGTCCGGGGCGGGCAACCGCCGCGGTGTTGATTCCGACCTTGTCGGCGCCGGCATCGAGGAGCCGCGCCGCGTCGTCCCCGGTCCGCACGCCGCCG
>JBGTNX010000021.1:0-7554 GCA_041742825.1 Acidimicrobiia bacterium
GGAAGGAAGGCCGACATGGCTGCGACCGCCGATGCCGAGCGGCTCACCGGCTACGTCTCCGGCGGGATCAGCCCGCTCGGCCAACGACGCTCTCACCGCACCTTCCTCGACGAGGTAGCCGGATTGTCTGACCGGATCTACGTAAGCGCAGGCAAGCGGGGCCTTCAGGTGGAGTTGGAAGTCGATGAGCTACTCGACCTGACTGGTGGAACGATTGCGGACCTCACGTAGGCTTCGGAGCCAGGAACTTTCCCCGTTTGTGCGGAGTCATCAATGCATGACCAACTTTCGGACAAGGAGTGAAAGAATGTCACCCGTTTTCGGTCGCTGCTCCGTCTCAGTGTCATGAGACGACCAACACCAGCGCTACTGGTTGCTATTGCGATGCTGACCGCCGCCTGTGGGGCTGACGTCGCCGGTAACACCACAACTATGGCCCCGTCGACGACGACCACCACGGCCGAGCCGACAACGACCACCACCGTGGAGGCCACCACGACCACTTCGGGGAACACTCCCACGACCCTCGCAGGTGAGCCGATCGACTTCGGTCCCGCCGACGACGACATCGTGATGGTCGGAGGAGTTGCGTTCGACGATGTGCTCAACCTGAGGGCCGGCCCTGGCGCGGACCAGCCGATCAGCGACGAAATCCCGGCTACCTACACCGACCTGGTGGCCCAGGGGAATACCCGCGATCTCTCACCAGGTTTCTGGATCGAGGTCGACTACGAGGGCACTGTCGGTTGGGTGAACCTGGCGTACATCGCTTATGAAGGCGACACAACCGACGACACCGCCAACGTGATCGACGAGCTCGGTGAGCGCCCGGTCGAGGCGACAATGACGGATCTCGCCGAGGTCGTGGCCGCAGTGTTCGCTTCCGACGAGGAGCCGGAGTCCGACATCGTCCAGGTGACCGAAGTTGCCGAAGGCGATCTCGTCGAGGTCACCTATGACGTGATCGGTCTCGCAGACGATTCGGTCCGGGGAGTCCGGCTCCACATCTTCGCCGAGGAGACCAGCACCGGCTTCGAACTGCGAACCGTCGAGGTCACCTTGCTATGTGCCCGCGGTGTCTCGGACGGTTTCTGCGTCTGAGCACACTGTTGATATGAGGGCAGCCGCGAAGTTGTCGGTCTCCAGAACGAAGCACAATCGGTTGGGAATGAGGGGCTCGTAAACTTCGAGGCCAAATGATAACTGGACTACACCACGTTCAATTGGCGATACCCGAGGGCGCGGAGGATGAGGCGCGAGATTTTTACAGCGGCCTACTCGGTCTTCCGGAGGTCGACAAGCCCGCTCATCTGCTATCCCGCGGCGGATGTTGGTTCAGATCGTCGTCTGTTGAGGTTCATCTGGGAGTCGAACCCGACTTCCGCCCGGCGAAGAAAGCCCACCCGGCCTTCATCGTCGAGAGCCTGGACGAGATCGCCAAGCGGCTGGGCGAAGGTGGGTACCCGGTTGACGACGAGGAGCCAATCAACGGCCTCAATCGATTCCATTCGGCCGACCCCTTTGGCAACCGACTGGAGTTCCTCGAACGATCGGTTGGCTAATTTATAGGTTGGCGAGGCGCGCTCTTCTCCTGCATCGACTTGCGGATCTGCTCGGCGTTACCTCAAGCTCGGGCCTCGACGGTCGAGTCTGCCTTTCGAGTCTGAACCCGCCTCCGTCGTAGCGCGGAATCACGTGGAGATGAGCATCGAAGACCGTTTGGTCGAGGCCGGCCGGGTCAACCGTCCATCTCGGCCATGCGGCGTCGAATCTCTTCGTCGGTCACGTCCTCGATGTGAGTCGAGATCCACCAGTGGTTGCCCTGCCCGTCGAGCACGCCCCCGGTGCGATCTCCATAGAACTGGTCCGCCGGCTCACGAAGGCTCTTCGCACCGTGTTCCAGAGCCCTGGAGTAGGTGGCGTCGACATCGTCGACGTAGAGGTTGGTCATCAACGGGAACGCTCCGAAGTCCTCGCTGCTCGACGCCAGCATGATCCGCGAGTCACCGATCATCAGCTCGGAGTGCACGATCCTCCCGTCGTTCTCGTAGACGTCGAGGGGCTGCGCCCCGAACACGGCGACCAGAAAGTCGAATGTCTCGCGTGCATCCTCAGCGATGATCTGCGGAGTGATGGTGTGGTATCCCTCTGGCGGGTTTTGTGGCATGGCGGCCTCCTTGAGGCAAACATACCCGCTGGCAAGGGTGGGCGAACCCGCGACCTGCTCACCTAAGCTCCGGGCATGCCCGGCACCTTTCCGACCGACGACATGGCGCTCACCCACATTCTCGTGGTCTCGGATACCGCGGTCTCCAAAGCGTGGTATCTCGATGTGCTCGGCGCCGACCTGTATCGGCAGTACGGAGATTCAGTGGTTCTCTCGTTCAACGGGACCTGGCTGCTCCTGGTGCCAGGTGGGGAGCCGACAGCCGATAAGCCAGGGGTGAGCATGGTTCCTCCAGACGCCGACCGGGTGAGTCATTCGTTCACCATCCGTGTCCAGGATTGCCAGGAGAGCTACGAGGTGCTCGAGTCACGTGGGGCTACCTTCCTCACGCCTCCGCACGATTGGGGCGCCGAGATCCGCTGCTTCTTTCCCGACCCCGACGGTCACCTATGGGAGATCAGCCAAGCCACGGGCTGAGTCGCAACGACCTCCGGTGTTGGGTGTGTCCCACCCTCCCGGATCCAACCTCGAATCAAGCGGGAGGACAGCAATTGCGGAGGGAACGCCGGCGACCAGCTACGGCGCCATCGAGCCGATTCTCGGCAAGCCCCGGGACCGCCGCTGGATAACCTCGGCGTAGCTCACCTTCCCTGGCCTCGAGGCTGTGCCTCAGGATGTCACCCATGAAAGTCGCCCACCGCGCCGTCGATCGACTCGCGGATCAAGTCGGCGTGTCCGCAATGGCGGGCCGTCTCTTCGATCATATGGATGAGGATCCAGCGCAGGGACCACTTCTCCCCTTCCTGGTTGGCCTTTTCGGAAAGGGTTTCTAGTTCCGCTACCGAGGCGATGACCTGGTTGCTACGGGCGATAGCGTCTCGATATCTGGTGAACAACTCGTCGGCCGGTACCTCCGATGCCGAGGTGAACTCCCAATCGGGGTCGTCTTCCCACGGCGCACTCGACCATGGTTCGGGCAGGTTCCCACCGGCCACGTCGCTGGTGAACCAGTCATCCTCGACCAAAGCCATGTGATTGAGCAATCCTCCCAGGGTCAGCGTCGAGGGCTCCAGTCTCACCTTGAGCTGCTCATCGGTCAGACCTGATGCCTTGTCGATGAGAACAGCGCGGTAATAGTCGAGGAATGCGACCAGGGTCTCCCGCTCGCTTCCCTGTTGCGGTATTTCGGGTGGCCTCATGACCACAGCCTAGGTTTTGGTCACCCACCGGGCATTCGATATTGCTCACGAGAGATCGAGGCCTTGACAGGCTCACGCTTCCGACGTACCTTACGCTGTACACCTTACGACGTACTAAAGCGAGAAGGAATGTCAGAGATATGGAGATGGACCGCCATCGTAGGAGGATGGCTGGCCACGGGCGCCCTTGCCCTATGGCTCGTCCTGCTGGTGACGATCCGCACCGGTTACGGCCCGGGACTGGCGGTCATACGCCGTCTCAATCGCCGATTCACCAACCGGCGGGTCATGAAAACGGCTGGCCAAACCGACGCCACCGCCTCCGTCATCCGCCACATCGGCAGGACCAGCGGCAACCCATATGAGACGCCGGTTGGAGTAATCGATACAGGACTCGACATACTCGTCACTCTTCCCTACGGGACAACCAGCGACTGGCTCAAGAACGTCAAGGCGAAAGGATCCGCCGAGGTAGTGCACAAAGGTAGAACATTCCTCGTCGAGCACCCCGAGATATTGGCCCCCGCTGATGTCGCCTCGCACCACTCCCGCCGGGAGCGTCTGGTGCAACGACTCTATGGCGTTGACCACATCCTCCGCATGCGCAAGGTGGTTGCACCAGAGTTTGCCCGCCGGTGACGGCGATTGGCGAAACGAGTGTGCCTCGCTCGGGACCCGGCGAAAACCGTGAGCAGCACGACTCGCACAGGCAAGTCCCCTGACGAACTCAATCAGAGGACGCTTCCTACAGCGTTTAACGTAACCCCACGAAAGAGGAGAGGCGGTCCGATCGACCGTCTCTCCTCTTTCACTCGATGTGCTGTCTGCGAGCTTTAGCCCATTCGCATCAACTACAGCCGGTGGTGTCTCCGCAGGTGAGGCAGACGTAGCAGCTTCCGTTTCTGATGGTCATGTGACCGCAGTTGGAGCATGCCGGGGCGTCGCCCATGTTGTCGGAGAGGACCATGTCAACGGCTCCGGCTGAGCCGGCGGCCACAACTGCGACCATCTCCTTCTCGACGACCCTCACCATGGTGAGGTCGGCGCTGGAGCCGTGAGGCGAATCGGTGTACTCGGCTGCCTTGCGGACGATGTCGACGTCGTCTTCGGCGGCGGCATCCGACAGGTCGAGCTGGTAACCCGCTTCGGCGGCGAGGCCGGCGGCCGGCTCGGGGAGCTCGCCTTCACGGTTCGGGGGAACCTGGGCGAGCTCGTCACGCTCGAGATACTCGACCCCGAGGGCACGGAACACGTAGTCGACGATCGAGTTGGCCATCTTGATGTTGGGATGGCCCTCGACCATGCCTCTCGGCTCGAAGGTCTGGAAGGTGAACGTGTCGACGTACTCCTCCAGCGGTACCCCGTACTGGAGCCCCTTGGAGACGGCGATGGCGAAACAGCTCAGGATTCCCTTGAGGGTGGCTCCCTCCTTGGCCAGGTCGATGAAGATCTCGCCGAGGGTCCCGTCGTCGTACTCGCCGGTGCGGAGGAACACCTTGTGCCCGCCGATGCGTGCTTCCTGGTTGTACCCGGCACGCCGTGACGGCAGCAGGAACCTGGGGGGCTTCATCCCGCGGGCGTAGGCCTGCGAAGGGGAGATGCCTGCCGGGAGGTTGCCCCAGTGGATTGCCTTCTCCGCTTCGACGGCTGCGGTGATCGCGGCGTCCTCGTCCTCGTTGTCGTCGCCCTCATCGGAGATCGAGTTGAGCGGCTGGGCCGCTTTCGAACCGTCCCGGTAGAGCGCCATCGCCTTGAGGCCGAGCTCCCAGGAGAGCTGGTACGCCTCTTCGATGTCATCGGTTGTCACTTCCTGGGGCATGTTGATCGTCTTGGAAATCGCCCCGGAGATAAACGGCTGGGCCGCAGCCATCATCTTGATGTGGCCGATGTGGTGGATGAACCGCTCGCCGTACTTGCCGTTCTTGTTGGCGGTGTCGAACACGCTGAGGTGCTCGTCGGCGAGATAGGGTGCACCTTCGATGGTCTGCCTGCCGCAGATGTGGTCGTTGGCCTCGGCGATCTGCTTCTGGGTGAACCCGAGGGCGCGGAGCAGGTTGAAGTCGAACGAGGCGTAGTCGTCCGGCCCGAACCCGAGCCTGGTCATCGTGTCCTCCCCGAAGGTGAAGACGTTGAAGGCGTGCTTCAGCTCGAAGACGGCGGGGAGCGCAGCTTCCAGCTTGGTGAGGTCTTCGTCAGTGAGACCCTTCTCGACCAGCGTCTCCCGGTTGATGTGCGGGGCGCCTTCTATGGAAGAGGTGCCGACGATTGACTGCACCATCTCCTTGATCTGGGACTCGGTGTAGCCGAGACGGTCGAGGGCGGGTGCCACCGACTGGTTGACGATCTTGAAGTAACCGCCGCCTGCCAGCTTCTTGAACTTGACCAGGGAGAAGTCGGGCTCGACACCGGTGGTGTCACAGTCCATCAGTAAACCGATGGTCCCGGTCGGTGCGAGCACAGTTGCCTGGGCATTGCGGAAGCCGTCCTTCTCACCACGCTCGAGGGCGAGATCCCAGGAGGACCGTGCTGCAACGAGCAGTTCTTCGGGGCAGTGGTCGGGGTCGATTGTCATCACGCTGGAGCTGATGCCTTCGAAGTCGGTCTTGTTGTGAGCGGCCCGGCGGTGGTTGCGGATCACCCGCAGCATCGCCTCCCGGTTCTCCTGATAACGGGGGAACGGGCCGGTGACCCCGGCGATCTCAGCCGAAGTGGCGTAGGAGTAGCCGGTGAGAACCGCGGTGAGCGCACCGGCGATGGCACGTCCCTCTTCGGAGTCGTAGGCGATTCCCTGGCGCATCAACAGCGAACCGAGGTTGGCGTAGCCGAGGCCGAGGGTCCGGTAGTCGTAGGAGCCCTGGGCGATCTCCCGTGAGGGGAAGTGGGCCATGGCAACGGAGATCTCGAGGACGATGGTCCAGAGGCGGACAGCCTGCTGGTAGCCCTCGATGTCGAAGACCTGGGACTTGTCGTCGTAGAACTTGACCAGGTTGAGCGAGGCCAGATTGCAGGCGGTGTCATCGAGAAACATGTACTCGGAACACGGGTTAGATGCCCGGATCCGCCCGCCCGCGGGGCTGGTGTGCCACTCGTTGATAGTGGTGTCGAATTGGAGGCCGGGGTCGGCGCAAGCCCATGCCGCTTCGGCGATCCGGGACCACAGGTCGCGGGCCTTGATGGTGCGGCGGACCGATCCGTCGGTGCGGTTGAACAGTTGCCAGTCGCCGTCCTCTTCGACTGCCGTGACGAAATCGTTGGTGATCCGCACCGAGTTGTTCGAGTTCTGCCCGGAGACGGTTGCGTAGGCGTCACCGTTGAAGTCGGCGGGGAGGCCACCTGCGGTGATGAGGATGCGGGCCTTCTCCTCTTCGACCTTCTTCCAGTCGACGAAGGTCTCGATATCGGGATGGTCTACGTCGAGGATGACCATCTTGGCGGCGCGGCGGGTGGTTCCGCCAGACTTGATCGCACCTGCAGCGCGGTCGCCGATCTTGAGGAACGACATCACGCCAGACGACTTGCCGCCACCGGAGAGACGCTCGTCGGCGGCGCGGATCGAGGAGAAGTTGGAGCCGGCACCGGAGCCGAACTTGAAGATACGTGCCTCCCGAACCCAGAGGTCCATGATCCCACCGGGGTTCACCAGGTCGTCACCGACCGAGAGAATGAAGCAGGCGTGGGGGGAGGGGCGGCTGTAGGAGTCGGGGGAGGCTTTGAGCTCGCCGTCCTTGCCGTCGACGAACCAGAAGCCCTGGGCCGGGCCGGTCAGTCCATAGGCGTGGTTGAGGCCGGTGTTGAACCACTGCGGTGAGTTCGGTGCTGCCATCTGGGTGGCGAGCATGTACCTGAGCTCGTCCTCGAAAGCCTCGGCGTCTTCGGTGGAGGCGAAGTAGCCCTCCTTCTCGCCCCAGTGGCGCCAGGTGCCGGCGAGACGGTTGAAGACCTGGCGGGCGGAGCGCTCGGGGCCGGTGGCGGGTTGGCCACTCTCGTCGAAGACCTGCTCGCCATTGTCGTCGAACTGGGGGACTCCCGCCTTGCGGAAGTACTTGGAAACCATGATGTCGGCTGCGACCTGAGACCATGCGGCAGGGATCTCGGCGCCGGCCATCTCGAACACTGTCGAGCCGTCGGGGTTGGTGATGCGGGAGTCGCGACGGGACCAATCGATCTGGTCGTAGGGGTCTTCACCGT
>JBGTNX010000022.1:0-13293 GCA_041742825.1 Acidimicrobiia bacterium
CTCCCCGGGATCGAGAAGGTGGATGTTGCCATCTCCGATGCAACGGTTTCGGTCGAGTACGACGAGACGACCGTCGACGTAGATCAGATCAAGAGCACTATCGAGGAGCAAGGCTACGCCGTCTTCGGATAAAGCCAGCGACACTCTCCGTTTCGATGTAGACGGGATGACCTGTGCCACCTGCGCGACAAGGGTGGAGCGGGTTCTGACCCGCCAGGAGGGTGTCGAGAACGCTTCAGTCAATCTCACCGGGGCATCAGCCACGGTAGATGTCGCCGCCGGCACCGACCCGGCCGCTCTGGTGACCGCTGTCGACAAGATCGGCTACACCCTCAGCCAACACGGTCCCGAAGCCGGGCGTGACGTGGTTGACATGTACTCCAGTGAAGAACGAGAAGAGCGGCGCAAGTTCTGGATCGCCGCCGCCCTCACCGCTCCAGCAATGGTCCTTCACCTCTTCGGCCCACATGAGCTCTGGAATGCGATCGTCCAGGGAATCCTGGTGACCCCGGTCGTCTTCTACGTCGGTGCCAGATACCACCGGGTGGCGTTGCGTCTCGCCCGGCAGGGTGGCGCCAACATGGACACGCTGATCTCGCTCGGTTCCCTTGCCGCGTACCTCTACTCACTGGCTGTCGTGTTCGGGCATGGTGATGTCTTCTTCGAGACCTCGGGAATGATCATCACGCTGATCACTCTCGGCAAAGTGTTTGAAGCGAGGGCGAAAGGCCAGGCATCGGACGCCGTGCACCGCTTGCTTCAACTCCGGCCGGAAACTGCAGTTCTCGTAACCGCAGACGGAACCCGGGAGGTAGGTATCGACGAGATCTCGCCCGGAGACCTGCTCCGGATCAAACCCGGCCGGAAGATCCCGACCGACGGTGTGGTTCGAGAAGGTGGAAGCAGTGTCGACGAATCGATGCTGACCGGCGAGCCGGCGCCGGTAACCAAAGGACCCGGCGACAGGGTGATCGGCGCGACCGTGAACCAGTCGGGCAGCATCACCATTGAAGCCACCGAAGTCGGTGCCAACACGGTTCTCGCCGGCATCGTGCGCATGGTTGAAACCGCGCAGAATTCGAAGGCTCCGATCCAGCGACTGGCGGACTCCTACTCGGCCAAGTTTGTCGGCGCCGTCCTGATCATCTCGCTGTTGGTGTTCGGCTTCTGGCTCACTGCCGGTGACGGTGTTGGTGAAGCGCTCCGGATTGGGGTAGCAGTGCTAATCATCGCGTGTCCCTGTGCCCTCGGACTTGCCACTCCGACCGCTGTGATGGTCGGGTCGGGCCGGGGGGCGGAACTCGGAATCCTCTATAAACGGGCCGAGGTCTTCGAGCAGGCAAGAAGCATCGATGTCATGATCTTCGACAAGACCGGAACGTTGACCAGGGGCGTGATGACGGCACAAGAAGTGCTCACCGACGGCGACCGCCGGGAGTTCCTCCGGCTGGTCGGGTCTTTGGAAGCGGCCTCCGGTCACCCTATTGGCATGGCAGTTGCCCTCGCCGCCGACGAGGCGAATGTCTCCCTTACCGAAGTCGAGCAGTTGCTCGCCGAGCCCGGCATGGGTGCCCGCGCCAGAGTCGAGGGTCGGGAAGTTGTTGTCGGCAAGCCGGCCTATCTCGACGAACTCGGCCTCTCCGGGGGCGCCAAATGGACGGGTGAGTTCGGACGCCTCGAGGACGCCGGCCAGACCGTGTTCATGGCGGGATGGGACGGTGAGGTGCGGGGAGTTGTGTCGGTGTCGGACGCCTTGCGTGTCGAGTCGATCGATGCCGTCCGCCGCCTCCACAAGCTTGGAATCGTTGTCGAGCTCGTCAGCGGAGACGGCCCCGGAGCCACCGCCAGGGTGGCCGACGCCACCGGTATCAGCTCGCATATTTCCGGGGCCACGCCTGACTCCAAGGCGAAACGTGTTGCGGAATTACAAGAACAGGGCAAGACCGTGGCTTTCTATGGAGACGGTGTCAATGACGCTCCGGCGATAACCCAGGCTGACCTCGGCCTGGCGGTGGGGTCGGGGACGGGAGTCGCGGTAGAAGCCGGCGACGTCATAATCCTGAACGACGACCCCCGAAGTGCCGCAGTTGCAGTTGAGTTGGCCCGGGACACGTTCAAGACGATCAGAGGGAATCTCATCTGGGCATTCATGTACAACACAGTCGCGATCCCGGTAGCCGCCGTCGGGCTGTTGACCCCAACTATCGCCGCCGCGGCCATGGCCTTTTCCTCGGTCTCCGTGGTGCTCAACGCGCTGCGGCTCAAACGATTCGATGCGCGGGTTTAGGTCCCACTACCGGGTGGTGTGGAGTAAGTTGTCGTCATGTCCGGGCTGAAATGGTTTGAACATCCGGTCCTCAGCGACCCGGTGGCCCTGATCGCCTTCGAGGGCTGGGGTGATGCTGGCGAGAGCGCGAGCACTGCCGTCGCCGGGTTCCTCGACCATCCTGCCGCGCGCCGGGTGGCGTCTATCGACCCCGATGATCACTTCGATTTCCAGGTACGGCGCCCAGTGGTTTCGCTCGACTCCACCGGGGTCCGCTCCATCCACTGGCCCCGCAACGAGTTGTGGGTTGTGGAGACACCCGAACAGGACCTGGTGATCGTCCTTGGCGAAGAGCCCCACTACCGCTGGAAATCTTTTGTGTCCGATCTGGTCAACGCCTTCGAGAACGTCGGCGTCAACCGAGCAGTAACTGTCGGCGCCTTCGTTGGCCAGGTCGCCCATACCCTCCCCGTACCGTTGGTGGGCTCAGCGACGAGGCCCGACGCTCTGGCCCTCCACGACCTCCTGCCTTCGGGTTACACCGGGCCCACCGGGATTCTGGGCGTCCTCAATCAGGCGCTGGGAAACAAAGGCATCGACGTGATCTCGATATGGGCGGCGATCCCCCATTACCTGTCCAATCAGGAGTATCCCCCGGCTACGGAGGCGCTCGCGATCAAGGCTTCGGACCTGGTTGGAGTCCCACTCGACATCGGCGAACTAACCACCGCGAGCCGCCAGTTCCTCTCGACTGTCAACGCCGCTATCGAAGAGAACGACGAACTCGCCGAGTACGTGGAACAGCTCGAGCAAGAGGCCACCGATCTCGTCCCCGAAGACGGCCCGGAATTAGTCGAGGAAATCGAGCGATTCCTCAGAGGTCGATGAACCCGACCTGCCCTTGATATCCCGTTCCTAAGGCGCAGCGACTCATATTTGATATCTGGAGCCCACAGAACAGGCGAACAAAGCGACAACGAAAGGACCGGCCACATCGGGCCGGTCCTTTCGACTACTTACGCTTGTGGCGATTGGCCTTCAGGCGTTTGCGATATTTGTGTTTCGACATCTTCTTACGACGCTTCTTAACGAGCGATCCCATGCAAAAAACCTCAATTCCAGGGAGAAAGCTGTCCTTCATGGTCGCGCTTTTCAACAGTTAGGTCAACTTGGAGCGGGGCAGCAGCCTCTTGGGAAGCCCAGGAACAACCTGTCGCTACTTCACAGGAGCGATGCCGATGGACAACAGCCGCCCTTCGAGTGGCTTGTCGATGTAGTCCATGTTGTGGCGTTCGCGGAGGTGGTCCATTGCCTGCTCGAGGAGCTTCTCCTCGGTGTCATCTCGTTCGATGAATCTGCAGTCCGGGATGATGCGCTCACACACGAATTCAAACACTGCCAACCCTTGGTCCATGAGGCGAGTATCGCAGGCGAACCAGGTCGTCGCTTCGGAAAGAACTGTGCGACCAAGGGATGTGCCCCGGGGAATCCCCCGGGGCACATCGTTCAACTGCTTCCGTTTGCGACGGTCAGCCTGCAAACGCCTCGTCATAGATGGCGCGGAGTTCCGGTGTCTCTTCCCCACTGAACCCGCAATAGTTGACCACTCCGTCGTACGCCGACACGAGATAGGACTTGCCCTCCTCGAAGTCGATCCCCCCGATCAGGGCCTCCAACCCGGACGGGGCCAGCAGGCTGACGGTGGCGGCATCGCCTCCGACAAACCACTCATCGACTGTAAGGGTCGCACGGTCGCCGTCGACGGCCGTCACAGTGCCGGCGAAGGCAAGCGGGACGTCACGCACCAGTTCCGGCGTAAGGGCCATGCAGCTCGCCAAAGTATCTTCCGAACCAACAGTCAGCTCGATTGCCTCCCCGTCAGGGTTTGCGGTGACGTCAGGCGTAGAACCGCCTCCAAACAGTGTGACCGCGCCAAAGGCCACCATTGCCACCGCGGCGGCGCCCACCAGGTACCAGGCGGGGCGAATACTTTCCGATCCAGCAGATTGACTCATGATTGTCTCCAACATCTTCTGCGACGATTCCTCGTCGACAGACTTGATTTCCACCCCGGAGACGGTGGGGTCGAGCTTCTGGAGACGACTTCTGAGATCTTCGTTTTCCATCACATCTCTCCGACACTTGATTCCGGGACTTGCTTGTCGGGTGAGTGTCCGGATGCGGGTCGATTCTGTCGCTCGAGTGAATTTGCCAGCTTTTGTTTCGCCCGGGTCAGGCGCAGACTGATCGCGTTCGGCGTCGATTCGACAACCAGTGCGATCTCGCGGGGCTCCAGCTGCTCCCATGCCCATAGGTGGATGAGCTCTCTCTCCTGATCGTTCAGCTGCTCGAGGGCGACCTCGAGGAGAGGGTCACCTTCGTCGCCACCATGCGGGTCGGTGGAGAACTGCTGCGGCTCGGCGGTGAGACGGTCGACGAGTCGAAGCCGGCGGTGCTGGCTGCGGCGGTGGTTGCCGAGGACCTTCCTCGCCACGCCGTAACACCAGGGAAGGCTCGCGTTCGAAGGAATCTCGTCGAGACGGCGCCACGCAATCATCAGCGTCTCGGAGAGGACGTCGTCGACCGAATCGGCGGGCATCCGTCGATGTAGATACCTCTGAAGCGGTTCGAAGACTTCATTGACGATGTCCTCGAACCGCTCAGTGCGAGTGGTTCTGGCCTTCACCAATAGCTCTATGTCCGGGTCGGACCGGAATCTGTCATCGATTCCTCGGTTCTGATTTGATCCCTCTCACACCATGCCGGTAGTGGCGACCCCCGGCTGCAATGCCTCGACACCAAGCTCCTCCAGTGCCGCTACGAGGTCATCGACGCCATCTCTTCCCACCAGGGCCAGCACCGACGGGCCTGCTCCGGACCGGGCGGCGTGGAAAGCTCCCGCTCCGCGGGCCGCGACTATCATCCGATCCACTTCAGGGGAGAGATCGGCCCGGACTGCCTCGTGGATCTCGTCGCCGTGGGCGGCCGCGAGCAACTCGGGGTCGGCGGTGATCAACCCCGCAGTAAGGGCCGAGACCCGGGCGAGACTTCGAACAATGATTTCCCTCGAGAAACTGGCGGCGACCGCCGTCCGGGCCGTCTTGGTCGAAAGCCGCGTCGGCGGCACCCCGACCACCGGATGGAGTGAGGGGTGGATGGGCAATCTGATCGGCATGCCTTCAGCGGGAACGAGAATCAACCCGCCATACACCGCTGCGGCGACATTGTCGTCGTGTCCTTCCAGGTCGGCGGCAACCCTGAAAACATGGTCCGGATTGGCTTCATCGCCTGTGGCGCGCAAGGCTGCCGCCACTCCGGAGACAAAGGCGGCTGATGACGAGCCGAGTCCCTTTCCGATCGGGATTGCATTGTCGACGGTGAGACGTAGTGGCGCCTCATCACCCACCGCCATCCGCGCGGCAACAAGCACTGCATCGGACTCACCGGAGGCGGGGCGATGTGAGCCGATGTGTTCTACGGCCCACGCGTCCGCAGGCTCTGCTTTGACTACACAGCGCAGCTCGAGGGCAAGGGCCATCGCATCGAAGGCAGGCCCCAGGTTGGCACTGCTCGCCGGGGCGGAGGCGGTTGCTTGCGAGATCACGATTGGAGCCTATCCACCATTAGCGTTCTATCCGTGGCCGAACTTCTTGGAATCGACGACCTCCTCCCGGAACTGATCATCGCATTGGGCCTCGCCCTGCTCATCGGAAATGGCGTGGCCTGGTGGAAGCACCGCAAGGGACTGACTCCGGACGGGGTCGAGGACGCCGCATACCGGCCGGGACGGGTGCGGTTCCTGATCGGGGTCGGTGTGCTGATGACGATCTGGGGAGTCATCAGCCTGGTTCGTTGATCGCCTTCGGTCCGCCTGCGCGTCGCCTTCCAATTGGCTGTGGCCCTTTGGTACTCTGAGATCGCCGCGGGTGTAGTTCAATGGTAGAACTTCAGCTTCCCAAGCTGAGAGCGAGGGTTCGATTCCCTTCACCCGCTCCAACCAGATCTCAAGTGCACCGCAACGCTGCGTTTGCCTAAACAGACCACCGGGTAAATCAAGCTTATGGGAATTTTTGGTTTCACTTTGAAGACTTCGTTTGGAATTGTGAGGAGGCTCCCGGCAATCACCACTGCAGCCGCAGTGGGATGGGTCGGTTACTCGGTCTTCAGGAAACGCGATCACGGGCCGCTCCCCTCGCCTTTCGCTTCAGACCTCGACTTCGTGTCCGATCTCGAAGCGGGTCGCATTGCAGTGCACCGCTCGAGTCAGTCTGGTGACAAAGACATCACACCGGTGCTCCTCGTCCACTCCGTCAACGCCGCGGCATCTTCGGCGGAGATGGGACCTCTGTTCCAGCGTCTCGAGCACGACCGACAGGTCGCGGCGATGGACCTCCCCGGCTTCGGCAATTCCGATCGACCGGATGTCGCGTACACACCTGAACTGATGGCGGGCGGCATCGCCACAGTCCTCGGCGAATACGACCGCCCGGTTCACGTTGTAGCGCTTTCACTTGGAGCCGAGCTTGCCGCGCGGGCAGCCTTGATCCGGCCCGACCGGGTCAAGTCTCTCGCCTTCATCTCTCCAACCGGAATGGGCCGGAAGAGCAAAGTCGACGATGCCGAAAAATCGGTTCTCGACAGCCTCCTGACCGCCCCTGTGCTGGGCCAGGCGATCTTTGACCTCCTCATCACCGAGCCCTCGATTCGCTATTTTCTGGGCAAGAGCTTTGCGGGAGAGGTGGACTCTGGCCTCGCGGTTTATTCCAGCATGACGTCAAGTCAACCCGGAGCGAGGCACGCGCCTCTGGCGTTCATCCGCGGGCGCCTCTTCACGGCCGACGCCATGAGCAATGTCTACGAGCCCTTGTTGGTTCCGTCCCTGGTCATCTACGACGAGGACCCCTATACAGACTTCGCCGACCTTCCGGGGTTCACCGCCGGAGGGGACGGCATGCGCCAGGCCGAACGGATCCACGGCACCCGCGGGCTGCCCCACTTCGACAAGCCAGAGCAGACCCTCGACGCACTCAACCGATTCTGGAAAGACGTCGAATCCAGGTAGAGGCTGCCGTAAGCCGGAGGCTCCCCTCTACTATCTCCCACCAAATGTGAGGAGAGTCAGTTGATCTATTCCGATCGGACGATCAAAGAGTCGATCTCGTCCGGCAAAATCGCCATCGAACCGTACGAGCCGAGCTTCGTCCAGCCCTCGTCGGTTGATCTCAGGGTTGGCAACGGGTTCAGAGTCTTCGTCAATCATCGCTACTCCGAGATCGACCCCAGGGCCCCTCAAGCCGACCTGACCCAACTAGTCGAGGTAGGTGACGAAGAGCCGTTCATGCTCCACCCCGGCGAGTTCGTGCTCGGGTCGACTCTGGAACGGGTTCGGCTCGGTATCGACGTCGTTGCCCGCCTGGAGGGCAAGTCTTCGCTCGGTCGTCTCGGCCTGCTCATCCACTCGACGGCGGGTTTTATCGATCCCGGATTCGAGGGCCACATCACCCTGGAGTTGTCGAACGTGGCAACCCTTCCCATCGCCATCTACCCCAGCATGAAAATCGGCCAGATCAGCTTCTACCAGATGACCACCGCTGCCGAGTACCCCTACGGGTCCCCTGAGCTGGGTTCGAAGTATCAGGGTCAGAGCGGGCCCACCGCCAGCCGATCGCACCGCGACTTCGGCAGATCGGATGACTAGCGCAGACGGGTGAATTCGAAAATAGGCGAAAGCCTATGGACAACCAGGCCCCCTCTCACCGATACTCGCAACAAGTACATGCTCCCCAACAAAACGAGTCCCCCTCGTGGAGCCCCAGCTCACGGGTCGGCTGTACCCCTCCAGCGGCAACCCCCACAGGTTGCCGCCTGCCACTTCACATTTTCACCCTGGCGCCGAGTTCGACCACCCGGTTGGTGTCCAACCCGAAATATTGCCCTGCGCTCGTCGCGTTGCGATACATGAAGGAGAAGAGGCCGGTCCTCCAGCCCCGCATCTCACCCGAGGCGAGGTTCACAACTGACTCCCTTCCCAGGAAGTAGGTCGTCTCCTCGGGATGGATGCCGAGATCGGCATCCACGATGTTCTCCAACACCTGGGGGACATTGGGCTCTTCCATAAACCCGAAGAGGAGCACCACCTGGAAGAAGCCGTCGCCGAGTGGGTGAAGGGTCACCCGCTTCGCCCGGTGAACCTTCGGCCTCCCCGCGGTGCGCACCGCCACGAGCACAACTGTCTTGTGGAGAACCCTGTTGTGCTTGAGGTTGGCAAGGAGAGCGGGTGGGGTGGTCCCCGGTTGGGGAAACATATACACGGCGGTTCCCGGCACCCTGATCTGGGGGTGGGCCGCGATCGATCCGATGAACCGCTCCACCGGGAGCTCGCCGCGCTTGATCTCCTTGGCGAGACGCTGCTTGCCGGCCTTCCATGTGGTGAGCAATGTGAAGACGAATGCGGCGACCGCGAGGGGGAACCAGCCCCCATCGGGAATTTTGACGATGTTGGCGGCGAAGAACGCCAGGTCGACAAGAAGAAAGACTGCAGTCAGCGGTATCGAGACAAGGCGACTCCATCCCCAGCGTTCGCGCATCACCACGTACATCAGGAGGGTGGTTATCACCATCGTGGTGGTTACCGCTACCCCATAGGCAGCAGCCAGATTGCCCGACGTCCTGAAGGCGACGACGAGACCAATACAGAGAACCATCATCGCCCAGTTGATGCTCGAGATGTAGATTTGCCCGAATTCTCTGGGGGATGTGTGGTCGATGCGCAACCGCGGGAGATATCCGAGCTGGACCGCTTGCATCGTCAGGGAGTAGGCGCCCGATATCAGGGCCTGTGATGCAATCACCGTTGCAAACATCGCCAGGATGACAAGGGGCAGGACCGCCCATCCCGGGGGCATCCTGAAGAACGGGTTGTCGATCGCTGTCGGGTCGGCGATGAGCATCGCCCCCTGGCCGAAATAGTTGAGCAGCAGTGCAGGAAACACCACCACATACCATCCGAGCCGGATCGGGCGCCGGCCGAAGTGGCCCATATCGGCGTACAGAGCCTCGCTCCCGGTGACGACCAAGAAGATCGAGCCGAGGGCCTGAAAGGACGCTCGGGGGTGGCCGACGACGAAGTCGATGGCATGAAGCGGGTTCATGGCACCGAGGATCCCCGGATGGTCGATCACGTATCCGGCGCCAAGCAGGGCGAGGACGCCAAACCAAACGATCATGACCGGCCCGAAAATTGCGCCTACCTTCGCCGTTCCGGTTCGCTGGACGCTGAAGAGTGCGATGAGGATTGCCACCGCGATGGGGATGACATAGTCACCCAATGCCGGGGCGGCGATCTCGAGTCCTTCTACCGCGGAGAGGACCGAGATTGCCGGGGTGATGATCCCGTCGCCGTAGAGGAGAGCGGTGCCGAAGAGGCCGAGGAGGATCAGGAACCACTTGATCTTGGCAGGGACGGTGCGATGTGCTGGTGCGATCAGGGCCGTGAGCGCAAGGATTCCTCCTTCACCGTGGTTGTCGGCCCGCATCACGAAGATGAGGTACTTGATCGAGACGATCAGGACAAGTGCCCAGAACATCAGGGAGAGGATGCCGAAGACGCTCTCGGTGTTTACTGCGAGGCCCTCGGCAGCGTGGAACGATTCCCGGAAGGCGTAGAGCGGGCTGGTGCCAATGTCCCCGTAGACGATGCCGAGGGCGCCGACTGAAAGGAGGAGCAGGTATCGGCCTCTGGTGGCCTCAGGGGCTGGGTGGCTTAGAGAATCGGTTTCGAGGTCGTCCCCCGATGAGGAGCTGGCGTTGTCTGATCGGTGCGACACAACCTGCCAAGACTACACCCATTTCGACGCTGATCCGTCCTAGGTGACGTCGCGACCGAGGTTGGCGAAGCGGGTGAATTCAGGTTGGAATGTCAACCGGACCGGACCGGTGGATCCGGCGCGATGTTTGGCCACGATCACCTCGGCGATTCCCCTGTTCTCGTGGTTCTCTGGGTTGTAGTACTCATCGCGATAGATGAACATCACGACGTCGGCATCCTGTTCGATCGATCCCGACTCGCGGAGGTCGGCGAGGCGGGGGCGTTTGTCCTCCCTCGACTCCAGCGACCGGTTGAGCTGGGACACCGCAATCACCGGGACGTCGAGCTCACGGGCGAGGTTCTTCAAGTTCCTGCTGATTTGAGCGATTTCCTGCTGTCGATTCTCCCGGCCCGAAGCCTCCATCAGTTGGATGTAGTCGACGACGATGAGCGACAGACCGCGCTTGCGTTTCAGCCTCCGGCATTTGGCCCGGATGTCGGTGACGGTGACGATCGGGGAATCGTCGATGTAGATCGGCGCCTGGTACATCTTCCCTGCAGCGTCGACAACCTTCTGCCACAGGGGGCCGAGTTGGCCGGAGCGAAGCTTCATCGAGTCCACCTTGCCGACCGAGGAGAGGATGCGTTGGACGATCTCTTCCTTTGACATTTCCAGAGAGAAGATGGCCACCGCCTCACCGGCCATGGCGGCGTTGGTGGCGATGTTCATCGTGAGCGAGCTCTTTCCCATTGCGGGTCGAGCGGCGATGACTATCAGGTTGGCGGGCTGCATGCCGGCAAGCTTCTTGTCGAGGTCGATGAACCCCGTTGCCAGGCCCGTCAACTCGCTTCCCTGCTGCTCCAGCATCTCCATGTGCTCGAGCACAGCATTGAACATTGGCCCGACCTCGAGGAGGGTTTGAGATGTTCGCTTCTCGGCTACCGCCAGAACCGTCTGTTCGGAGCGGTCGAGGACGTTGATGATCTCTTCATCGATGTTGAAGGCGAAATCTGTGATTGCCGACCCGGCCCGGATCAGTTCGCGGCGTTTGGCGTGCTCCTCGACGATTCCGGCGTAGTAGAAGATGTTTGAAGTTGAGGGGACGATATCGACGAGACGGGTCAGGTACTGCACCCCACCGATCTTCTCCAGTTCACCGTGGCGCCGTAGCTCCTCCGAGACCGTCACCACGTCGATTGCCTGGCTGGTGTCGAAGAGGATCCTGATCGCCTCGAATACAGCCTGATGGGCGGGCACGTAGAAGTCCTCAGGTCGCAGCTGGTCCATCACGTCGTTGACGGCGTCCTCCGAGAGGAGGACTGCGCCGAGGACGGACTCTTCGGCTTCGCGCGAGTGAGGCGGGTTTCGATAGCCCGGTCTCAATTGCCTCTCGTCAGATGTCATCGTCATATTTCGTCCTCATTTACAAGATGCCACCCACCTGGGACAGAATCGACAGCCAGGAGGTCCTGAAGCGTAGGACCCCGCCGTATTGGGGAAGGAGAGTCTGCTCAGCGGGGGGAAGTAGCACCGAACTTAGGACACGTTGGCCCGGTTACCAACCTGAGATGCTACCTGTTTTTCGCGATACCTCAGAAACAGCGAACCCCGCGAAAACAGTGCGTGTTTTCGCGGGGTTCCGGATCTGAGGCTGAACCAAACGCCCCAGCTATCACATGTGATACGCCACGCCTTAGGAACGGGGTTTTAAGCCGGGATGATGTCGAGGGTTACCGGGAACTGGACCTCGGGGTGGAGGTTGACGTTGATTTCGTGGAGGCCGATCGCCTTGATCGGTTTGGGAATGACCACGTCCTTCTTGTCGATGTCGACACCGGCGAAACGCCGAATCCCTTCGACGACGTCGGCCACCGAGACCGACCCGTAGAGCTGACCCTCGTCACCAGCCTGGGCGGCGAGCACCACCCTGGTGCCAACCAACTGGGCAGCGACGTTCTCGGCCATGTCCTTGGCCCGCTTTTCGGACTCGACTCGGGCCGCGCGTACCGACTCGGCATGCTCGAGAGCTGCCTCGCTTGCCTTCACCGCCTTTTTCCTGGGCAGCAGGTAGTTGCGGCCGTAGCCATCGCTGACGTCGACCACATCACCGCTCTTCCCGAGTTCGGCGACATCGGAGGTGAGTATCAGCTTCATCGGGTCGAAATGTAGGGAAGCAGCGCCATTTCACGGGCGTTCTTGATCGCGACCGCCACTTCACGCTGGTGCCGGGGGCAGTTGCCTGAGACCCGGCGGCCCCGGATCTTGGCCCGGTCCGACAGGTACTTGCGCAGCACTGCGGTGTCCTTCCAGTCGATTAGCAGCGCACGGTCCTGGCAAAAGGCGCAGGGCTTGGTGCGCATGCGACGGGTATCCGGCGCGCGGCGCCGGCCTTTGGCCGCTTTTCGATCACTGCTATTGCTTTTACGTCCCAATTTTCAAACTCCTTTGTGTCGTGCCACTAGAACGGCGCCTCATCGGGGCCGTAGTCGTCACGGGCAACCGGGGCCGGGGGCACTCCCTTGCTGCCGACGCCGCCGCCGCCAAAGTCTCCATCAGAGCGCTGGGTCTTGTTGACGGTTGCTGTGGCCCAACGCAAGGAGGGGCCGATCTCGTCGATCTGGACCTCGACCACGGACCGCTTATCACCGTCGTCGGTCTCCCAACTGCGCTGCTCGAGGCGTCCGGAAACGATGACCCTGGTCCCCTTCTGTAGCGACTCGGCAACGGTTTCGGCTTGTTCGCGCCATACAGTGCCTGTGAAAAAGCTGGTCTGCTCCTGCCATTCGCCGTCCTGGCCGCGCCAGCGGCGGTTCACGGCGAAACGGACTTTGGCCATGGCCACGCCCGAGGGCGTGAACCTGAGCTCGGGGTCGTCTACGAGATTCCCGATAAGTGTGACATTGTTCGACATTGAGATCTCCTCTGATCCATCCACCAACGATCTTGCCGTGTTGGTGTGACGGAATCCAGTCAGTTGTTCTTGCCCACGATCTTGTGGCGCACGATTTCGTCGGAGAGGGTCAACATCCGGTCGACCGTGCTCACGACGTCGGCTTCACCCTGGAAGTTGACCACCGTGTAATAGCCTTCGGTGATGTGGTCGATCTCGTAGGCAAAGCGGCGCTTCCCCCAGAGATCGCGTCCGGTGACCGAGCATCCTGCGCTGGCCAGCGCAGCTTCGAGTTCTCCGACCTTGCCTTCGATTTCACTCTCGGCCAG
>JBGTNX010000023.1:0-23505 GCA_041742825.1 Acidimicrobiia bacterium
TATCTGGTGTAGTGATGCAACGCTGAGCGGGTCTGGAGCGTGATATGGGTGTGACCGATCGGGAGGTTTACGAGGAGATCGCTCCTGACCTGATGAGATACGCAACCGCCCTGGTGGGTCCGGACCATGCTCCGGACGTCGTTTCTACTGTTGTCACCCGCGCATTGCACAGCTCCGCCGGGTTGGCCGGGCTCGACACCCCGAAGACCTATCTGATGAAAGCCGTCCTCAACGAAGCGACCGGGCTGAAACGACAGCGTGCCCGGCGTCAGACCTACCCGATGGCCACCGTCCCCGAAATCGGGGTCCCCGACGTCGAAGTGGGCAATCTCGACGACCTGGTCATGGAACTGCCACCGCAACAGCGCGCTGCCGCCTACCTGGTCTTCTTCCTCGAGTACTCCCCCACCGAAGCCGCAGAGCTGATGGGCAAGCGCCCCGGCACCGTCCGGCGCTATCTCCACCTGGCACGCCGGAAGCTGGAGGATGAGATCGGTGAGTGAGGACCGCTTCAAGGAAGTATTCCGCAGGCTGACTTCGGAGACCCCCGACCCCCCGGCATTCTCCGACCTGGAGACCCACCGCGCCAAGCCTGCCCCCACGATTCGCCCCAAGCCGTGGATGGCAGCGGTCGTTGCAGCAGCCCTGGTGCTGGTGGTTGTCGGCGCATTCGGGTTGCTAGGCGGTGGCGGTCCAGATCTGGCAAGCCCGGACGAGAACACGATCGACTACATCAAGCTGGAGTATTCGTCGGACGTCAACCTGATCTGCCAAAACAGCGAGGGCTCTCTCAACGGAGGTTTCGATGAGGCCACGATCGAGATCTACGGGCCCAATTCGGAGAATCTGACACTGATGGTCGCAACATTCCCTGGCGCCTCCTCCGAGCGGATGGTGGTGGAAGGGGACCCGATGAATCCGACGCGGGCTTGGATCACCCAGCCCAGGACCTCAGGTGACGTCGACTATGCCACGGGTTTCCAGCGCGCCACGTGCGACGTGACGGAGGCTGGCCGTCTCACCTCGAGAACCTATGTGCTCGATGCCCCGTATAGCCCTCCCGCTCTTCCTTACACCCACCTGGGCATTCCCCAGGATGCCGACAGTTGGCAGCGCGGGGTGGAATCGGGGGACATCTCACAAACCGAATGGAATGGGAGGCGCGCACTCCGGCTCACTCTCAACTCGGACCCGACCCACCAGACGTACGACATCTATGTCGCGGCTGAGAACCCGAAGGATTTGCTCTCATACCAAATGGACCTCTCGACCCCCTGGGGAGCGACATCATCGGTCACGATCGTGGGGTCCGGCATGACGCAAGTTCACGAATCGACCATCGACTTCTCGACAGCCGGTCCGGAATGGACCTTGGTCGGGTCCGAGCCTCTGGTCATCTACTCCCCACCTCAAGACTGCCCCGTGACCATTCCCGAGCAGGGCTTCACCCCGCCGGCCGACTATCCGGCGACGCCGTCGGATCCGAATTCGGTGTGGTACGGGAATGACCAACTGTGGACCGTCCTCTCCACAGACGGTTCCTACCTACCTCGGAAGAGTGTCTGGTGGAGTGTGAACTTTCCCGGCGGGAGCGTGGAGGAGATTCCCCCGATCTCGGTCACCTACCGGCTTCTCAACGTGGATCGCGACTTGACCATCCAATCCACGGAGGGGACAAACGCGTACACAGACGCCGACGGATGGTTCATGATCGCCGACATCGACCCCAACTACTCCGGATGCTGGGAGATCACAGCCACCTACAAAGGTGCCAGCTTGACGTATGTCTACTACAACCCTGGCGGCGTCGACTCCAGCACTCTGGGAATCGTGCCGGACGTGGTGGGCATGACTGTGGAACGCGCAGGAAACGTCCTCCAAGACGCCGGATACGAAGCGTCACCCTTCGACTCCGAAGATCCCAGCTACGAGGTATGCGCCCAGGAACCCGGAGCCGGATTGGAGATCAACCCTGGCGCAATCATCGGTCTTCGCACGGCTCCCCCCGGTGGATGTGCGGATCTGATGAGCCCGACGGATCCAATCTCCTGCGATCGAGCACCCGAATTGATCGAGGGTCCGGCGGTCTACTTCAACTGCGGCGACACGTCCGAGCCGGGTCCGAAAGTGGCGCGGTCAATCGAGCCCGGCTCACAGATCTCAGCGGCCGTGATCGCTCAAGTGTTCCAGGAGTTGCTACAAGGGCCGACCAGCTCCGAAAGCGAAGCCGGATTCTCCTCGTTCTTTTCCGAAGGTACCGAAGATGCATTGCTGTCGGTCCACGGCCGCGCCGGGGAGTTAACACTCAACTTCACCGAGGACATCACAGCCAACAACGCCAGCACTTCGACCGGCAGCACCTTCTTCCTCGCCGAGCTGTACGCCAACGCGTTCCAATTCCAAGACGTCGAGTCCGTCGAATTCCAGATCAACGGTTCGTGCGAGGCCTTCTGGGAGTTTCTCCAGGCCGGCGAGTGCAATATCACCGATCGTGCCGAGTGGGAGCAGATCCAGTCCCAGTGGGAAGGCGACTAGCCGGCCGACACGAATTGACTTACCGCGCATAGCCTCAGGTAATGAGGCTCACCGCGACCCGGGAGATCAATCGGCCTGCCGATGAGGTTTTCGCCTTCTTCGCCGATGCCTCGCTCAACCCGAAGTGGCAGGAGGGGATGGTGTCGTGTCGCTGGACCACCCCGCCTCCGATCGGGGTCGGGTCGGTCTACGAACAGCACGCCAAATTCATGGGCCGCGACGTGCGGTCGGTCTTCCGGGTGACCGAGTTCGTGCCGGGACGTTCGATCAAGATCGAGACCGTCGAATCGACCTTCCCGATCACTGTTCACCGAACCGTCCACACCACAGGTCCGGGCACATCAAGGGTTACCGCCGACATCGGCGGCGGCCCAACTGGACTACTCAAGCTCCTGGCACCGCTCATGAAAGGCCGCGCCCAGAAGTCAGTAAACGCCGACTACGACCGTCTAAAACAACTATTCGAGGCAGAAGCCACGTAACTGTCCTCCCGCTTGCGGGAGGAAGGTCCCTGCGCCCGACGAAGGAGGGCGTAGGTAGGAGGGAGCGGTCTCCCGGGCCGGGAGCTCGAGCACCGTTGGTGGGAACGCCCCACCCTCCCCGGCGACTCCGTCGCCGGTACTCCCTCTGCAAGCGGAGGGAGAGACGCGTGCGAGGTACTCCCCCATCGCTTCGCTCTGGTGGGAGAGATGGCAACGCTGAGGGACGGACTCGCGTTCTATCCGGAGTCTTGAGTTCGGCGATCTAGTTCGGCAGCAAAATCTACCGGGTCGTATCGGGTCAACCCGGGCGCGGCGTCGAATCCCCGATCGGCTGACACCACTCCATCGACGAGCTGCGATGCGGCGGTGGCGGCGTGGAGTGCATCCCGGAAGCCGACTGCAGGCGTCGCCACGAAGGTTCGCAGGGCCACCTGGAATGTCGCCATGTCGACATCCTCGACCCGACACGATGAGATGATGTCCGTCGACTCGAGCGCCGCTGTGTCGCGGCCAATTCCCTTGCGAGATCTTACGTGCACGTACTCCTGGAGTACTTCGATATTGACGACGGCCTGAAACTCGCCTCTCCCGGCTCCGGCCAGAATTCGACGGCACGGATCGCGGTAGCGGTCATGCAAGCCGACTGCGTAGAGGAAGATGTTGGAGTCGAGGAACACCCTCAACCCGACCCCCACATCTCGTCGACCATGCGGTCCTTCTCGATTTCCCAGTCCTCCATTGGGACGGGCTCGGAGCTGAGCAGCCGCTCGATCGCAGCTTCCTTGATCAAGGCTTGACCCGGGTAATACCGGTCGACAGCCTTTCGGACCAGCGACCCGATAGACGCGCCAGACTCCTCAGAGATTCGCTCTAGACGCTCGAACTGTTCCGGCTCGAGAAGAATTTGCAGCCGTCGCGACTTGGACATACACATACCTTAGCATGTGTATGTCTACACATCTACTGGGAGCGGTTTACGTCGAGTCTGATTGCGTCGAGTGCGATCTCAACCATTTCGTTGAAGGTTTGCTGGCGTTCGTCGGATGAGGTGGCTTCGCCGGTGCGGATGTGGTCGGAGACGGTGCAGATGGTGAGAGCGCGGCCGCCCTTCTCGGCGGCGACTCCATAGAGGCCGGCGGCTTCCATCTCCACGGCGAGGACACCCATCGTCTCCATCCGGTCGAAGGCTCCGGGATCTGGGTTGTAGAAGAGGTCGGCGGAGTGGACATTGCCCACTTTTACGGCGACCCCCTTCGCTTTGGCGGCTTCTTCGGCTGCTTTGAGCAGCCAGTAGTCGGCGGTGGCGGCGTAGTCGTAATTGCCATAGCGGACCCGGTTCACCCCGGAGTCCGTGCAGGCGCCGATGGCGAGGATCACATCTCGCACCTTGACACTTTCGGTGACTGCCCCACAGGAGCCGACGCGGATGAGTCGCTCGACGCCGTACTCAGTAACCAGTTCGCTGGCGTAGATCGAAGCCGAGGGAATCCCCATACCGGTGCCCATCACCGACACCGGAATCCCGTCGAACGATCCGGTGAAACCGAGCATGTTGCGGACGGCCGTGATCTGTTTGGCATCGTCGAGGAAGTTCTCGGCGATGTGCTGGGCGCGCAAGGGGTCGCCGGGCAACAGGATCGAGGGGGCGAACTCGCCCTTTTCGGCGCTGATATGTGGGGTTGGCATTTGAGACTCCTCGATACGAAGCGGGCGTAGAACCCGATACTAGGAGAGCACTGCCTTTCGCCAACCGCGGACAGCATTGGTCACCGCGATCTCATCGGCCCGCTTCAAGTCTTCGATGGTGACGACGTCTTCCTCGACCTCCTCTTCATCGAGGAGCATCTCCCGGTACACCCCGGGGAGACAGCCCGACTCGAGCTGCGGGGTGACCCAGCGATCGCCGATGCGGACCATCAGGTTGGAGATATTGGTCTCGGTGACTGCGCCCTCCAGATTGACCAGCACCACCTCCCCTTCCTCCGGGTCGGGATATCGGGAGCGGTCGAGAGTCTTGTGGTACCAGTGTGGCTCGGAAGGATCGACCCTCGTCGGGGCGAGGGTCAGCGAGACCGGTTCGTCGTAGTCATCGATCTCCTCCATTTCGACTTCGACATCGCCGTTGCGGTAGAGGATGAGGCGGACTTTGATCGGGCGGCTGGTGCTCTCCACCGCTGACAAGGCGTCTCCGACCGCTACCGGATCGAACTCGATGTCCCAGTATCGCGACGAGTCGAAGAGACGTTGCATGTGGCGGTCGATGAGCGTGATTCCGTCACCCGGCTCGTAACGCATGGTCTCGATTAGGTCCGGCGTCGTGTTCTCGGCGGTGACCACCAACGCCTTCCACAGACATTCCTCATATTCGACGCCGGCGTCAGAGTCGAAGGTGATCCCTCCCCCGACGTGGTAGCTGAGCTGGTCGCCCCGGACCACTCCGGTGCGAATTGCAACGGAGAACTCGTACGACTCTCCCCCGGGACGGATGTAGCCGATGGCTCCGCAGTAGATACCGCGCGGGGCCGGTTCCAGGGCCGAGATGATCCGCATCGTGGAAACCTTGGGCGCCCCGGTCACCGATCCCGAGGGGAAGGTCGCCGCGCAGAGCTCGAACAGACCGGTGCCCTCGGTCAGCTCCCCCTGGACCGTGGAGGTGAGCTGCCAAACGGTCGGATAACGCTCGGAGCGGTACAGCACCGGCACCTCCACCGAGCCGGTGCGGGATACTCGGCCCAGATCGTTGCGGAGCATGTCGACGATCATCACATTGCCGGCTCGCTCTTTCTCCGACCACTCCAGCTCCCGTCTCTGCTCGTCGTCGTCGAATATCGATCGGCCCCTGGGGGCTGTCCCCTTCATCGGCCGCATCGTCACAACACCGGCCTCGACGTTGAGGAACAGTTCAGGGGAGACCGAGACCACCTGGGTATCGCCGAGGTCGATCAACGCGGCGTAACTCTTGTGCTGAGACCGGACCATCTGGGTGAACAGCCCGATTGCACTGCCGCCCAGAGTCGACGTCATCGCCATTGTGAGGTTCACCTGATAGGTATCGCCACGCTCGATTGCCGCTTTGATCTCATCGATCTTCCCCGCGTGCTCCTCCGAGGTCAGGGACGGCTCCCAGTTGGTTACGAGTGGAGGGCGAGACGCACCGGGACTCCAGGTTGCAGGAGCGGCATAGACGCCGAACCATACGAGTGGCCCACTCCCGCCTGCGGGCACCTCGAGATGGGAGTCGACGCCCGGGGCGGCGTCGTATGAGACGAACCCAACGACCCAGTGGCCAGCCTTCGCCTCGAGCTCTGCTTCCCGAAGGCATGGCTCGACAGCACCGACCGATTCGGCGACGAGGATCCGGCTGGGGTTGCTAAAGGCAGAGGGCCCGATATCCCACCGGGAGCCTGCGAGGATCACATCACCCGACACACCACGGACGATACCGGTGCCACAAAGCTGTTCCCCCAACTGTCCTCCCGCTTGGGGGACCACAGTCGCGACTCTCCCTCCGCAAGCGGAGAGATAGAGATGCATCCGGGGAGGCTGGCCTAGGCTCTGAGGATGTCTGACACCTACGACTTCATCCTCAAACTCCGCGCCATCCGCCAGTACACCGACGTACCGGTCTCGAATGAAGACCTCGAGAAGATACTCGAGGCTGCTCGTTGGACCGGGAGCTCGAAGAACACCCAGAAATGGGCTTTCCTTGTCTACACAGAGCGGGAAGAGCTCGACAGGCTCGCCGAGTGCGGTAGCTTCACCGATCCGATCCGCAATGCCAGGGCAGCCATCGTTCTGGTTCAGGAGCCCGAGGGCTACGAGTTCGACATCGGCAGGGTCGCCCAGAACATCATGCTCGCCGCCAAAGCGATTGGCGTGGCCAGCTGTCCGATCACATTGCACAAACAGGATGTAGTCGGCAAGGTCGTCGCCCTCGAAGAGGGACAGGTCGCCCGTTATGCAGTGGCCCTCGGTTATCCCTCCGACGACGCCGCACCGGCAAAGTTCGGCGGCCGCAAAGACAGCGAACGCCTGGTCAGGTGGGTATAGGCGCCCACTCAGGGGACCGTTCCGCTCGATGGGTAATTTCCGAATTTTCTGCCCCCGCAAGCCGGTAACGTGACGCGTCGAATGGCAGAAGCACTAGTCGAGGCGCGGGGCCTCACCAAGAAGTTCGAAGACTTCGTCGCAGTAGATTCCATCGATTTCGACATCTTCAAAGGCGAGGCTTTTGGGTTCCTCGGCCCCAACGGGGCGGGGAAGACCTCGACGATGAAGATGATCACCACGGTCAGCCCGATCACCGACGGGAAGATGACCGTGTTCGGGCTCGACCCGACCACGCAGGGCCGCGCCATCCGGCAGCGGCTCGGGGTAGTCCCCCAGGAGGACAACCTCGACCTCGAATTGACCGTCGCCGAGAACCTCTACATCTACGGGCGTTACCACGACATGAGTCGGGCCAGCATCCGGGAGCGGATCGTGGAGCTTCTCGACTTCGCCCAGCTCTCCGACCGCGCCGACTCCAAAGTGGAGGCGTTATCCGGTGGGATGAAGCGACGGCTCACCATTGCCCGTGCCCTGATCAACGACCCCGACCTGGTGATCCTCGACGAACCGACCACGGGCCTCGACCCCCAGGCCCGCCACGCTCTCTGGGACCGCCTCTACCGGCTCAAGCAGCGCGGGGCCACCCTGATCATCACCACCCACTACATGGACGAAGCCGAACAGCTCTGTGACCGGTTGGTGGTGATGGATCGCGGCGCAATAGTGGCCGAGGACTCGCCACGGAAGCTGATCCAGACCCATGCCCCGCGCGAAGTCGTCGAGCTCAGATTCGAAGCCGGCACTCAAGACGAACACGTCCTCAAGCTCGACGGGGTGGCACAGCGGACCGAGGTGCTTGCCGACCGAATGCTGCTGTACACCGATGACGCCGAGGCGACCCAGCACGAGATCGAACGACGGGGTGTCCATCCCGAGCAGGTTCTGGTGCGGCGGTCCACTCTCGAAGACGTGTTCCTCAAGCTGACCGGGCGCAGGCTGATCGACTGATGACCGCCCTACGCGGACCGATGAGGGTCGTCGAGTCGGAGTTGCTCGGCTATAAGCGGACGTGGCGGGGAACCGCAATCAGCTCGTTCGTCAACCCTCTTCTCTTCCTCACCGCGATGGGGCTCGGGCTCGGTTCCCTAGTCGACTCCGGCGAAGGCGATCTCAGCATCAGCTACCTCGCATTCGTGGCCACGGGGTTGATGGCCGCATCGGCGATGCAGAACGGGGCGTCGGATGGGGCGTTCCCGGTGATGGCGGGGATCAAATGGCGAAAGAGCTTCGAAGGAGCGATTGCAACCCCGATCAGCCCGGCTGACATCGTGGTCGGTCGCTTCCTCTGGTCGTCGTTGAGGCTCACCTTCGTCCTCGTGGTGTTCGGGTCGATCGCAGCTCTTCCATTTATCGATGCGATGGAGTTCGTCCCTGCAATGAAAGCGGTGCCGCCCGGGGTGCTGACCGGTCTCGCCTTCAGCACTGCGGTCACCGCCTTCACGGTCACCAGGGAGGACGACACCAGCCTGTCGACCCTGTTCCGGTTCGGGATCATCCCGCTCTTTCTTTTCTCCGGCACTTTCTTCCCGATCAGCCAGCTTCCCGGCTTTCTCCAACCGATTGCCTATGCAACCCCCCTCTTCCACGGGGTCGAACTGGTCCGTAAGTTCGCTCTTCCCGGGGCCGACAGCACCGTGGTCACCTCGATTCCGGTCTGGGTTCACATCGCATATCTCGTGGTGCTTGCAGGGGTCAGCCTCTACCTGGCCTCCCGCTGGCTCGACAGGAGGTTGAGGAAATGAGTGTCTCCGCCCCCACCCGGATCACCCCGGTTGGCCGGATCACGCCGTTCCGGGCGCAAAGGATCTGGGAGCGCAACTACTTGGTCTACCGGCGACTGTGGAAGATCATCTTCACCGGCTTCTTCGAGCCGGTCTTCTACCTGTTCTCGATGGGGGTCGGCCTCGGAGCCCTCGTCGGCGATGTCAACGGGCCCGGCGGGACGCTGATCAGCTACACCGCCTTCGTCGCACCGGCGCTGATGGCGGCGTCGGCGATGAACGGGGCTGTCATGGAGACCACGTTCAATATCTTCTTCAAGCTCAAATTCGGAAACACCTACGAGGGCATTCTCACCACTCCGATGCGACCTCTCGACATCGCCATCGGGGAGATCGGCTGGGCGCTTCTCCGGGGCGCCCTCTACTCAACCGCGTTCCTGATCGTGATGGTGTTCATGGGCCTCACCAATTCGTGGCTCGCCATACTCACCATCCCGGCTTCGGTCCTCGTCGGGTTCGCTTTCGGAGCCGTGGGCCTCACCGCCTGTACCTTTATGCGCTCGTGGCAGGACTTCGACCTGGTCTCCCTGGTGACAATGCCCCTGTTCCTCTTCTCTGCGACCTTCTACCCGCTCGATGTCTACCCACCGCTCATGCAGCAGATCGCCCGGATCTCACCTCTATATCACGGGACGGAATTGCTCCGGGGACTCAGCCTCGGTGTTCTCGATTGGAGCATGCTCGGCCACGTCGCTTTCCTCCTCGTCATGGGCCTCATCGGCGGCGCCATCGCCAACAAACGGCTGGACGGCCTCCTCCGCAAGTAATTCCCGTTCCTAAGGCGCGACGGCTCATATTTGATAGCTGGGGCATATAGAACGGGTCCCACCCGATCGATCTAGGCTTCCTCTTCTGATGCTCGACCTGACCTTTCCCCTCCACGCCCCACACGGGACCGATCTGAACACCAAGGGATGGCTCCAGGAAGGGGTGCTCCGCTGCCTGCTCAACAACCTCGACCCCGAGGTCGCCGAAGACCCCGAGAACCTGATCGTCTACGGTGGGCGGGGAAAGGCGGCGCGGAATCTCGAGTCGCTCCACGCAATCGTCGCCACCCTGCAGCGGTTGGAAAACGACGAGACCCTGCTGGTCCAGTCAGGCAAGCCGGTGGGAGTGTTCCGCACCCACGAAATGGCGCCCCGGGTGCTGATCGCCAACAGTCTGCTGGTGCCGAAGTGGGCGACGCTCGAACACTTCTGGGAGCTCGAGGCCAAAGGCCTGATGATGTACGGTCAGATGACGGCGGGCTCCTGGATCTACATCGGCACCCAGGGGATCCTCCAGGGAACCTTTCAGACGTTCGTCGCCATCGCCGACAAGAAGTTCGGCGGCACCCTAGCCGGCACCCTCACCCTCACCGGTGGCCTCGGCGGGATGGGTGGAGCCCAGCCTCTTGCCATCACCATGAACGGCGGGGTCGCACTCTGTGTCGAGGTCGACCCGCACCGGATCGAGCGCCGGCTCGAGACGGGCTATCTCGATGAGAGCTATGACGACGTCGAGACTGCGGTAAAACGTGCCCTCGAAGCGAAGGCCAACAAGGAAGCGGTCTCCATCGGGTTGCTCGGCAACGCCGCCGACCTCTTCCCCCGGCTCCTCGAGCTGGGTCTCGACGCCGACATCGTGACCGACCAGACCTCGGCCCACGATCCGCTCTATGGATATGTGCCCCAGGGCTACAGCCTGGAGGAGTCGAGAGAACTTCGCAGCGACGACCCCGACACCTACATCAAAGCATCCCGGGAGTCGATGGCGACCCAGTGCGAGGCAATGGTCGGCTTCCAGGACGCGGGCTCGGAAGTGTTCGACTACGGAAACAACCTGAGGGGCGAGGCACAGACCGCCGGATTCGCCAACGCCTTCGCCTACCCCGGATTCGTACCTGCATACATTCGCGAACTGTTCTCCGAAGGATCAGGCCCGTTCCGCTGGGTCGCCCTCAGCGGCGATCCCGCCGACATCGCCGCGACCGACCGCGCACTGCTCGACCTGTTCCCGGACAACGAGCCGTTGCATCGGTGGATCCGGATGGCAGCGGACAAGGTTCACTACCAGGGCCTGCCGGCGCGGATCTGCTGGCTCTCGTACGGCGAGCGCCATCTGGCCGGTCTCCGTTTCAACGAGCTGGTCGCCTCGGGCGAGGTGAGCGCACCTGTCGTCATCGGGCGGGACCATCTCGACTCCGGCTCGGTCGCATCGCCGTACCGGGAGACGGAGTCGATGATCGACGGCTCGGACGCGGTCGCCGATTGGCCGATCCTCAACGCCATGCTCAACGTCTCCTCCGGTGCCGCATGGGTCGCGGTTCATCACGGGGGCGGGGTCGGGATCGGCAACTCGATCCACTCCGGCGCACAGGTCGTCGCTGACGGGACCGAACAGGGTGCCTTCCGGGTTGAACGGGTGTTGACCAACGATCCCGGCACCGGGGTGATGCGCCACGCCGACGCCGGATACGAGATCGCCAAACGAGTGGCACGCGAGCGTGGCGTCGATATCCCGATGCTGGGAACCGACTGAGATGGCGATCAACGACCCCTACTGGCCTCGAGCTGATGCCTGGCTGAACCGGGAGGCCGACAGCCCCGACATCCGGGTGGTAGGCGTCCCGTCGTCATCGGCGTCGCTCTCCCCCAGCCGCGCCGACCTGACCCCCCTTGCCGTGCGCGATCGGTTCAGCCGATTCTCTACGTTCCACGGCGAGTGGGGAATCGACTTCGGCGATGTCGCAGTCTTCGACGAGGGCAACTGGCCCGTAAGTGAGCTCGACATGCACGAGATGCCTCAGGCAGTGGAGAAGAGGGCCTCAGCCCTCGAACCCGCACCGTTGACCCTCTTTCTCGGTGGGGACAACGCCATCACCCGTCCCCTGGTCAGGGCACAACACGATGAGATCGAGCGGGTCGGGGTCATCACCTTCGACGCCCACCACGACGTGCGCACCCTCGAACTCGGACCGGCCAACGGGACCCCGATCCGGGGGCTGATCGAAGAAGACGGGCTGCCGGGAGTCAACGTCACCCAAGTGGGTATCCACTCCTTCGCCAACTCGGCCACCTACAGGCAGTGGTGTGATGACCAAGGGCTCTCGGCCGTAAGTGTGCAACAGGTCCGCGAGGAGGGCATGGCGAGCGTCGTCGCAACCGCGTTGGAGCGACTCGGCACCTACTGCAAATCGATCTATGTCGATGTCGACATCGACGTGCTCGACGCGGCGTACGCCCCCGGATGTCCAGGGGCAAGGCCGGGAGGGCTCACTGTGCGGGAGCTTGCCGAGGGGGTGCGTCAATGCGCCGCCCACCCTCTGGTATCGGCAATGGACTTCGTCGAGGTCGATGCCAGTGCCGACCCCACCGGCATCACTCTCGACGCGATGGCGCACCTGGTGCTGAGTGCAGCAGCCGGGTATGTATCGCGTTCCTAAGGCGCGACGACTCATATTTGATCGCTGGGACATCGAGAATGAGCACAACCCTGCAACCGACCACAACTAAGCGGGGTTTACCCTCGTGATGAGCCAAACCCTCGCCAACATCGCCATCGTTCTTGCGACGATCTCTACCGTCACCTTCCTCCTTCCGCAGATCGTCAAACTGATCAGAACCGGCGATTCTGACGGCGTATCGACCACATGGCCGGCCCTCGGTTTCGTGATCAACGTCGGTTGGTTCGTCTACTTGATCGCACAGGAGCTGTGGGCCGCGATCCTCGCCCCGTTCGCCACTTTCGTCGCATATGCGGTCACGATGTGGGCCGTTGGCCGAACTGGGCGCCACCTCTCGACCTCGTACCTGAGGGGCGCAGCCGCGGCCGCACTGCTCACTGCCACCGCCCTGCTCGGGACGTTGGAGACGCTCGGAGTGGTGCTCGGCCTCTCGTATGGTGTCGTACTCGCGCCGTCGATCTGGACTGCGTACCGAACATGGAACCCTGCCGGGATCTCTCCGCTCACGTGGTGGATCGGTCTCGCCGAAGGCGTGCTCTGGGGCTACTACGGATGGTTCCACTCCGACCGCGGCATCATCACCTTCACGGTGGTTGCGGTGATCGGCACCGGGTTGATGCTGTTCCGGTTCTACACCACCAGGGGTCGCGTGACCGCGGCGCCGGTCGGAACATCGTAAGTTCGCCGTCGCGACCCATTCTCGACTCACCAGTGATCAAATATGAGTCGTCGCGCCTTAGGAACGGGATTAACCCCCGCTGACTGCTTCTTCGGCCCCTCTGCCGAGGGACGTTCCTTCGCGGGTGTCCAGGAAGTTGTGGGGTAGGCGGACCGAGCGGGGGCCATGGGTGTGGCCGCGAACCATGCGATGGGCGTCCTCGGGATAAGGGATGGTCGGGTCGAGTTGGGCTACCCAATGCTCCACGTCCGCGACGGAAGACACTTTCGACATCCCGTCGCGGATCAACGGGCCGGCAGGGAAACCTTTGAGATACCAGGGCGGGTGTTTGCGGAACAGCCGGATTCCCGTGTGCTCCCCGAAATGGTCGACCAGGAGACCGGCATGGCGGATCATGATCCTGCCCACCTCCCCGAGGTCCGGCGGCGGTGACGGGTCCCTGCCGGCGAAGACGTCAGCCAAGTCGCGGAAGAGCCAGGGCCGGCCGAGACAACCCCGCCCGACTACAACTCCGTCACAATCGGTCTCGTCCATCATCCGGCGGGCGTCATCGGCAGTCCAGATATCGCCGTTGCCGAGGACGGGCAGCCCGGGAACCGAGGCCTTCAAACGGCGGATGGCAGCCCAATCCGCCTCCCCCGAATACAACTGACGGGCGGTGCGAGCGTGGAGAGCGATGGCCGATGCCCCCTCTTCGGCGGCGGTGGTCCCCGATTCGATGTAGGTGAGGTGGTCGTCGTCGATCCCCTTGCGGAACTTGACGGTCACCGGAACATCCCCGGCATTCGACACCGCGGCGCGCACGATCGACCGAAAGAGATCCTTCTTCCAAGGCAGGGCCGCCCCGCCTCCATGGCGGGTGACCTTTCCCATGGGGCAGCCAAAGTTCATGTCGATGTGATCGACACCTTGTTCGGTGACCAGGTATGCCACCGCCTCAGCGAGGGCGCCGGGGTCGGTACCGTAGAGCTGGATGGAGCGTGGTTTCTCGTCATCATCGAATCGGGCGAGGGCGAGCGTCTTCTCGTTGCCCTCGATCAAACCCCGCGCCCCGATCATCTCCGAGACGTAGAGGCCGGCCCCGAACTCGCGACAAAGACGCCGGAACGGCGCATTTGTCACCCCCGCCATCGGTGCCAGAACTACCGGCGGGGTGACCGAGAGATTTCCTATCTGCAAAGTCACCCCACCAGACTACGAAAATCAGAGACTTCCGTTGGTCCCGCCCCGCCCCCACCTGGTTACACGGCGTCAGCCCCGACTTCGCCGGTGCGGATCCTCAAGGCCTTGGAAACCTCCGTCACCCAAATCTTGCCGTCTCCGATATCACCGGTACGACCTGCCGTAGCGATCACGTCCATGATCCGGTCGGCGTCGACGTCGTCACAGAGGATCTCGATCTTCACCTTCGGGACGAACTCCACTTCGTACTCGGCGCCCCGATAGGTCTCGGTGTGACCCCCCTGCTGGCCGAATCCGTTGGCCTCGGTGACCGTGATCCCGGCAACCCCGGCCTCTTTGAGAGTCTCTTTTACTATTCCGAGGCGGGTCGGCTTGATAACCGCGGTTATGAGTTGCAACATCGATATTCCTTTCGCTCAGGCCTCTGCGGGAGCTGACGTCGTGGACAACGGGAGAGCGGACCCGCTGCTCGAGTAGCCAGGGTCGATACCGTATCCGGGCGCTCCGTGCTCGAGGATGTCGAGTCCTTCCAGCTCCTCCTCGCGGCTGACCCGAAGGCCAATCGTCTTCTTGAGGGCGAGGAACAGGGCACCAGCGGCCAGGGTGACGAACACGAAGTGGACTACGACGAAGATGAGCTGGGTCCACAGCTGGTCGAGCCCGCCTCCGTAGAACAGCCCTGCGTTCTCTCTGCCGAGGAATGCGTCGTCGTATCTGGCGAAGAGCGCTATCGACAGTGTCCCGAAGGTGCCGACGACTCCGTGCACCGATATCGCCCCCACCGGGTCGTCGATCTTGAGCCGATCGAACAACCCGACCGAGAAGACGACGATGAATCCGCCGATCCCACCGATGACGACGGCTGCCCAGGTCTCAACAGCACCCACCGGGGCCGTTACCGCGACCAGACCGGCCAGGAGGCCGTTCGCAGCGATCGACACGTCGGGCTTGCCATCCTTGAGCCAGTTGGTGGTCATCGCCACCACGGCACCCGCACATGCGGCGAGCAGGGTCTTCAGCGCTATCGGCATCACGAATTCATCAGCAGCAAGCTCTGATCCCGGGTTGAATCCGAACCATCCGATGAAAAGGATCATCGCACCCAAGACCACGAACGGGATCGAGTGGCCGGGAATCGCCCGCGGAGACCCGTCCTTGGCGAACTTGCCGATTCGAGGCCCGAGAACGATTGCACCCATCAATGCGGCCCACCCGCCGGTGGCATGCACGATTGTCGATCCGGCGAAGTCCGAGAACGGGACCTCGAGCTGGGCGAGCCATCCCCCGCCCCAAGTCCAGCGCAACACGACCGGGTAGATCAGGGCGGTTAGGAAGAAGCTGTAGACGAAGTAGGACTTGAACTTGGTCCGTTCCGCCATAGCTCCGGACACAATCGTGGCCGCAGTTGCGGCAAAAGCTGCCTGGAAGAAGAAGAAGGTCGAAGGCAACAGGCCGTCCGCCGTTGTGTCCTCGACCCCGGCGATTCCGAGATCGAAGCCGAACCAACCACCCAACAGATCGGCGCCACCGAAGGCGATGCCAAAACCGACCAGGGCGAACGCGAGAACTCCCGCCGCCATGTCCATCAGGTTCTTCATCATGATGTTGGAGACGTTCTTGCCTCGTGTCATCCCGGCTTCAACGAGGGCGAAGCCCGCCTGCATGAAGAACACGAGCACCCCCGCGATGAATATCCACAGGTTGTCGAGCACGAACTGGGTGGCGGCTGTCTCCTGCGCCATCGCAGGGTTGGCCAACAGCACCACGAGCAGCGAAGCGAGTACGCCTCCGGTGAGGAGTTTCCTTCTCACTTTTTCCTCCCTCGGTATCGAATAGGGTCAATTGCCGGGCGCAAAGTAGGGAGGCCACATTTCCCCGCAATGGCGGAGGTGTTACGACATTGTTCCGCTTTGTTACCGCGGTGTTTCGCCCTTGCCGTTCAGCCTGACAGTGGGGACATGAACCGGTTCCAGCTCGCTTGAGTGAGATCAACGAAACCATCCACGACTTCAACCGAGGAATTAGCCGCGCCGACCGCTGCGGCGATGACGTCTGCCTCCGCCTCGACCAGCTCAGCCGGCCCCGACCCGGCGAAGAATGACACCTTGATCTCGAAATGGTCGGCATCCCCACCCCGGTCCCAGACGCCAATCACCGCGCCGTCCAGGACGACTGTCGAAGTGAGATTCCCGCTCGCGTCGTAAACATACGGATAGAGCCCTTCGTCCACCATCCTCCGTCTCGTCTTCTGTGTGACGAGAGCTGTGTCCCAGATCGGAAGAAGACGAAGCCCCGATGGTGGGCCAACATGGTGGCGGCTGCCGATGTCGTACAGGTCGCCCTCCAACTCGGCCACAGAGTCCAGAGCATGGCGCCCCTTCGTCTTGTTGAGGCCACTCCACCAGGAGAAGTCCTCGACGGTGGCGGGCCCGTGCCCGTGGAGATACCAGCGGGCAACTTCGCCCCGGGCCTCGTCGGGGTCGATAAGTCGTACGGGATGGTCCGGGAGCCATTGGTCCCAGATTGCATATCCGTGCTGGTTGTCCCGCCAGCTCCGGACACCCGAAGCCGCGACGATCATCCTCCTGTCGGTCAACGATGACAGGAGGAACCGCACCGGCTCCGACTCCTCCCCTGAGACGCCGAGCCGCGCCCGGATCTCCCTCGCCGGCAGGATCTCACCATCGAGGATTTCGAGGACCTGTTTCGTCCAATGCAGGCGCTTCTTCTGACCGACTGCCTTGTCGACGGCGTCTTCGTGCCACGCCCGCCTGTCGCCGGAAGACGCGACAGCATCGATCCGTTCCACCGGGATCAGGAAACCCGATCCACGGAGGGCTCCGATCCTGACCAAAGTGCGGTCCTCGTAGAGCGCGCGGTCGAGGTCGGCCCGGGTGAACCCGGGGACCCGGGCCACGAATGAGAGGTAGCTGGTCGGAGCGGTGCTGTAGATCCCTGCCGCGGCTTCGACGGCTTCCTCGACCGTCAGTTCGCGGTCACGCTGGAGTAATTGGCGGTGCCACTGCTCTCGATCAAGACGGCCTGCCACCGGGATTACGTCCCGACCGACTCCGTGTCATGGATGTTCTGCAGCCGGACCTGGCCGTGGGCGACCAGCTTGCCGTCGGCTTCGCGGGCGATCGATACCTCCCAGATCTGCTGGTTCCGCCCCCGGTGGATCGGAGTGGCCTCTCCGACCAGGACCCCGTTGCGAGTTGCCCGGAGAAAGTCGGTGGTATTCGACAGGCCCATCGCTCCGGCCATCCCGTTCGCCATCGCCCAGGCGGCAGCGCCGGTCGAGGCCAGCGTTTCCACGAGAGTCGAGTAGACGCCTCCGTGAACCACCCCGTAGGGCTGGTGATGGATGTCTTCGACGACGATCCTCCCCTTGGCCAGATCCGGGCTGGCGTCGGTCAACTCGATCCGGCTGTGCCCGACATAGTTGACCCCATCGGTAAACGGGTTATCCATCAGACACCGCAGCCGCTGCCGATCTGGAACACTGCTCCCAGGTCATCGTTCACGTATTCCCACACAGACCAACCTGACCCTTCGTAGTAGACCTCGTGGATGACCATCTCCATTTTGCCATCGCCGCTCAGGTCGGCAACGGCTGCCACCGAGTGCGAGAGGATGAATGGGGTGACACCTTCTTGGAGTTCATCGACTATCGATTCTCCAAGGATCGCCGTTTGCACTTCCCCCTCGACGACGATCCGCAGGAACACAAGCGAATAGTCGCCTTCCTGGGCGAACAAGCTGTCGCTGTCGGCGATGTCCTCAGCGACGGCGATCACCTCGTTCTCACCGTTGCCGTCGAGGTCGAACCGGATCACCTGCTTGATCACCGGATTGTCGACGTCGAGGCCACGATCCGCCAGCAGCGGACGGGCGAAGTCGGAGTAGGTGCCGTCATCGGCCTCTTCCTGGGCAAAGTGGGGGGTGAGGTCCCAGGGTGCAGATATGGCAACCCCAACAACGTCGGGCCAGTCGCCTAGGGCCTCGGCGTCGCTCAACTCGACACCCGGGTTGAACAGTGGCTCGCACTGGATTGTCGGAGTGCCACCGCTGACGATCTCGTCCGAGCCAGAGAGCACCACCTGATAGTCCTCGCCGCCGGAGACGGGCAGGGAGGTCAGCTCGTCGACCTGAACCCAGTTGCCCCCGTCCCACCAGCCGAGAGCGCCAAACCTGGATACCACGAGAGGTTCGTCGGCCCAGTTGCCTGCCAATTCGGTGGTCGTGGTGACCGCCTCGGTCGTTGTCGTCTCCGGAACGGTCGTCGTGTCGTCGGGCATGGTGGTCGAGGTGTCTATCGGGCTTGTTGTCTCGTCCGGCTGTGTCGAGCTGGTCTCGAGGCCAGGTCCTGCGGTGCTGCAGGCGGCGAGGACAAGCGACATCGCGAACACAGGAATAAGACGGCGCATCACTGTGAAGCTAGTCGGGACATGCGAAGTCAACGAGATCTGAAACGGGATAGTTCCACCCCGACCCGGCCGAGAAGCCTCGGCAATTGATGGATCGGGAGACCGACAACCGTCGATGGTGAACCGTGGATGCTGGTCACGAACACTCCGCCCTCCCCCTGCAGCGCATAGGCGCCCGCTTTGTCCATTGGCTCACCGCCGGCAACGTATGCAGCGATCTCGTCATCGGTCATCGCCATCATCTCGACCTCAGTGGCGTCGACCAGTGAATGCGTCTCACCCAGGCCCGACACCGCAAGCCCGGTGAGAACTTCGTGTCTGCCCCCCTGGAGACGCCGCAGCATCGAGCGTGCTTCCTCGGGGTGGCCGGGTTTCCCCATGACTCTCCCGTCGACCACAACTGTTGTGTCGGCGGCCACGATGACTTCATCGCTCCCGGCGACCGCGATCGCCTTGGACCGGGCGATGCGTTCCACGTAGACGCTGGGGGCCTCGTCGGGGAACCGGGTTTCGTCGACATCAGGGGACCGCACCTCGAATTCGAGGTTGAGGGACTCGAGCAACTCCCGCCTCCGCGGGGAGCTCGAGGCAAGCACCAGTTTCACCGGCGCACCTCACCGAGCCGAATCACATATTCGGGACTGCTCAGGGCGGAGATATCGGTGAGGGGGTCTTCGCTGAAAAGGACCGCATTGGCTGGCGCGCCGATGTCGAATCCCGACGACCTACCCGTGGCTTCGTACCCGCTCACGGAGACTGCATCGAGGGCTCGGTCGACCGGGAGCCCGTACTCGACCAACTTCAGGGCCTCGAGGGCGACATCGTGGGCTCCGACGGTGACGTCGGTCCCGGCGAGCAAGTGAACTCCCGCTTCGGCCGCGACCGGCATCAGCCTTCTCACATTGTCGAGACCTTCGACAAGGAGCTTTCCCCCAGAAGAGGTGTCTCCGAGCTGGGCGACCACAGCCTCCATCCGGATGATGGTGGGGACCCACATACCTCCTCTGGAGCCGAGCAAGGAGAGGTCTTCCTCATTGAGAAAGAGCCCGTGCTCTATCGAATGGACACCGGCCCGTACCGCCATCCCCGGGGCCTCTCGGGCCATGGTGTGGATGGCAACCCTGGAACCGCCTTCAGCGGCCAGCTCGACTGCGCGCCGCAGCTGAGCTTCGTCGAAGTTGGAGAGAGGGCCCTGGCCCCGGCGCGGCCAGTCGCCGACCAGTTTTACCCAGCCTCTGCCCTCAGCAGCCGACTGGCGGATGCCATCGTCGAAGGTGGAACGGGTCAGCTCCCTGGCGAAGTCGGGCCAGTAGCCGCCCTCGACTGCATTGATGATCCCGGCGGCTTCGATCTCGGGTCGCAACGCCGGTTCGATGGATTCGATCAGCTCGATCGTGTTGAGATTCGACCAACCTTTGTCCAGGGCGAGGAGGACTCCGGAGGCGAGTGCCTGTTTCGCCCGGTCGACAGCGTTCGCATAGGGATCGGTCTTCCAGTCTTTGCCGACGGGGGCGGCGAAATGAGCGTGAGAATCGACCAGGCCGGGGAGGGCATAGGAGGCTTCGCCGATGCTGACTTCGGGGTCGCCAGACGGCTCGGCCCACAGCCCATCAACGATGTCCCTGACCATCGGCTCTCCGGCCGGTGGCCTCAGGTGAACGCGAGTTTTCACAATACGGACGCTAACCGCATCGGAACCGCATAATGATCCTCAATGCTACGGCCCGTGATCTTTTTGCTTCTGACAGCTGCTGCATGCTCGACGCAGACCGGGACAATTTCTACTCCATCCACCTCACCGATAACCCTCCCTGTCCGCTCCACAACCACACCACCGCCTCTGGAAATGGAGGTCCAGGGTTGCGGAACGCCACCCGTGACGTTCTCCACACTGTGCGAGACGATCGAATTGCTCGACGAGTGGTACGTCGACCGCCCGGTCGACTATGTCGCCCTTGCCACCATCGCCACAGAAGCGGCCGCCGGATTCGCGACAGATGAGTCAGAAAATCCACCCCGCACCTTCTTCTGCGCCATCCCCGATGAAGCTTTCGTGACCCTCTGTGACCTCATGCGTCAGAGGGTCCAAGAGGAGAACATCCCCGTTGCCGCCGCGCTGGAGGTGGCTGTCACCGCAATGATCGATCTCGGCCTCGATCCCTTCACCTGGTACGTACCGCCGGAGCTGGCGGGCGGGTTCAGATCCGATGGTGTGGTTGGCGGGGTGGGCATCCTTCTCGACGCAACCTACGCTGCAGGTTCGAAGTGCACCCGGGTCGCTGCGGTGTGCCCCCTCCGCATCGTGTTCGTCCTCGAAGGCAACCCCGGCCACGCGGCCGGGCTACTTGCAGGTGATGTGATCACAACCATCAATGGTGAGACGGTGGATGACAGGGGCCTGGTCGACGTGGCAACCCTGATCGGGGGCGACGAGACTGGGACCGTAGTCCTCGGGATCAAGCGCGACGGCTCGCCACTCGAAATCGCTGTTGAGAGAGAGGTGCTGGAGTATCCCGAGACGACTGTCGACGTCCCCATCGATGACGTCGGATACCTGCGCATACCGGATTTCTCGATTCAGGTCCCGTTTATCGTCGATGCTTCGATCGGCGCCCTCGTCGCCGCGTCGCCCGGGACCATCGTCGTCGACCTACGTGACAACCCGGGTGGCCTGGTCGATGCAGTCGTGTCAGTTGCATCCCAATTCATCGCCGAGGGGACCGTGCTCAATTATGAGTTTCCGGGGGGTACTGACTCTTATCAGGTCTCGGGTGGGGCCACCGCTACCGGGGCACGTCTCATCGTCCTGGTCAATGAGGGAACTGCTTCAGCAGCCGAGGTCCTGGCGGGAGCGCTCCGCGACAATCGTGGAGCCACGATCATCGGCCAGCCAACCTACGGTAAGAACGCTCTGCAGATACCATTCGAGTTGAGAAATGGTGGTGAGTTCCACGTAGCAATCGCCCGTTGGACAACACCGTCCGGGCAGTCGGTTGCCGTCGATGGTCTCATCCCCGACAGGATCGTCGACTTTCCGGCCGGCGCAAACACAGAACAGCTGACCAGATTCGCAATCGAGAACTCCTGATGAAAAAGACCTTCGCATATGTCGCCCTTTTTGCCCTGGTGCTCACCGCATGCACAGGCGAAGGATCGTCGACGAGCACAACGGGTGAAGCCACCTCGACCACAGCTACGACAGCACCGATCGACACCAGTTCCACGGTGGCCGAGAACGGCAGAGTTCTCGAAACCGTCGGTTGCGCCGACGCGGCTGAAGAGGTAGCGATCGTCTGTGAGGCCTACGACATCATCGCGAGAAACTACGTCGACGAGGTCTCCGATGCCACGCTCGCCGAATTCGCCGAGATTGCTGTCAGTGATCTCGACGGGACCACCTCCGACAGCGCACTGACCTGCCCACTGCCGTCGGTGACGTTCAACGACGCTTGCAACGCCCTGACCGGCCAGGCCGAAGACAGCATCGAAGGCGCCGAGACAATCGTCAGAGGGATGGCTGCCGCCCTCGATCCCAACTCCATATATCTCGATGCGGATGCAGTCGAGCTCATCGAGGAAGAGCAGGAAGGCCAGATCGAAGGGATCGGGGCCTTGGTCACTGCCGAGGACTCGGAGATAACCGAGGGAAATCCGCAATGCTCGACGATCACGGAGACCTGTCGGATGTTCATCGTCTCGACCATCGAGGGCAGTCCCGCCGAAGCAGCGGGAGTGGAGAGTGGAGACTTCATCGTCGGCGTCAACGGCGAGCCCGTCGAGGGCTGGACGCTGGACGAAGTCACTGCGCGGGTCCGTGGACCGGCCGGTACCGACGTCGACCTCACCTTCGAAAGAGACGGCTCGAATTACGAGGTGACAATCACCCGGGCGGCTGTGGTGATCCCGGTCGTCACCAGTGAGCAGTTCGACGACATCGGCTACGTGCGACTCAATATCTTCTCAGACAACGCCGACGAGCAGCTGGCCGAGGCAATCAGGGAGCTGCTCGATGGAGGAGTCAGCGAGCTGGTTTTCGACATGAGGGACAATCCCGGGGGCCTCCTCGACACAGCGATCGAGGTGACATCCCTCTTCCTCCCCGACGGTGAAGTTGTAGTCACCCAGAATCCGGATAGCGACAGGTCGTTCTCCGTGACCGGTGACCTCCTGGTGCCTGAGGACATCCCGGTGGTTGTGATCATCAACCAGGGCAGCGCTTCGGCTTCCGAAGTTGTTTCGGCCGTCCTCCAGGAGCGGGGCCGCGCAACTGTGATCGGCGAGAGCTCGTTCGGCAAGAACACAGTCCAGCAGCAGTTCTCCCTCTCCAACGGGGGCGCATTCAAACTGACAATCGCCAGGTGGGTTACCCCAGAGCTGCACGACTTCGGTGGAGACGGGGTTACTCCCGACATCTTCGAAGAGGTCGCTCCGGAGCTCGATATGGAGGCAGTCGCCAGACTGGCCGCGTCGATCAACTGAACGCCCGGCCCAACCGCATAAGTGCTCCCAGCCCGAAGAGGATCTCCCTCCATCCACGGAGCACCGCATAACGCGCTCCCTTCCATCCACCGGAGCACCGCATAACGCGCTCCCTCCATCCACCGGAGCACCGCATGACGCGCTCCCTCCATCCACGGAGCACCCATAACGCGTCTCCCACCATCCACGGAGCACCGCATGACGCGTCTCTCCCTCCGCTTGCGGAGGGAGTACCTTCGGCCGCAGGTCGGAGGGATGCTCCTATAGATGTCAACTGGGTTTGGTGGTGTGGTTCTGTTGGGCGAGTTGTTCCCAGATTTCTCTTGCGATGTAGCGTTTCAGGCAGCGGATGATTTCTGGTTTGGTGAGCCCTTCTCGGGTTCGT
>JBGTNX010000024.1:0-29105 GCA_041742825.1 Acidimicrobiia bacterium
GGGTGGGGCCATTGTACCTTGATCGAGCGCTCTGCTAATCTTCGCCACCGGCGATCGGACTATCGGAAGACCGCCAATCCCTCTTCAATCGGTTTTGACGCGAAACGAGTTTTAGACATGGCCAACATCAAGTCCCAGGAAAAGCGGAATCGGCAAAACGTCGTCCGCCGCGAACGCAACAAGTCGGTGACGAGCGACCTCAAGACCGCGATCAACAAGGTGCACGCCGCTGCTGAAGCCGGCGAGCCCACCGCAGACCTGATCCGTCAGGCGCAGCGCAAAATCGACGTCGCAACCACCAAAGGCGTGATCCCCAAAAAACGGGGCGACCGCAAAAAGTCACGCCTCGCCAAGCTGACTTCCTGATCCAGGCTCTCGGAGCCCACAGCCTTTTCAGGAATTGAAAGGGTACTCGCGTCATACGGAGGGACAGACGCGTATCGAGGTACTCCCGTCTTACTGTCCTCCCGCTTGCGGGAGGAAGGTTCCTGCAGCCGCAGCGATCGTAGTTGCGGCTGTTCCCCCAGAGGCGGAGCCGAATTGGGGAAAGGTTCCTGCCGGCCCGGAAGGGCCGGGAGGTAAGGGGGACTCAGACTCTGCGAGTTGAGAGCGGTCGCGCTGTAGTGCCGTTGGTGGGACCTCCCCACCCTCCCTCCGACCTACGGTCGGAGTACTCCCTCCGCAAGCGGAGGGAGAGTTGCAAGCGGACGGAGAGACGCGTGTCGAGTGCGCCCTTCGGGGCGCCCTTTCTTTTACCCGTACCAGCGACAGAGGGCGACGGTGAGGCGTTCCAATGTGACCCGGTGGGTGACCTCGGGTTGGGACTTGATCACCCGGTCGGCCCGGACCAGGGCGTCCTGGGCCATGCGCAACGACGATTCCCGCACTTTCCCCCGCATCCGCCACATCCGATTCAGTGCACTGTCGGACGATCTCCCGCCAACCCACTCCTTGAAGGTCGCCTCGTCCGGTGCCGCTGCGGCAAGAGCTCGGCGTCTGAGGTCTCCTTCCACGGCAGCGAGGTACACGAGAGGATGCCCGTGCACCAGAAAGTCGGAAAGACGCCGTAATGCCTCACCGACGTTCCCTTTCGAGATCGCGTCGGTGATATGCCATGGGGGCTCGTCGGGGCGGTTCCGGAACCAGTCGAGGACCAGGTCGCGGCTGATCTTCCCTCCATGCTCCGCCAGCTGGTTTAACGCTTGACCGGTCGCAGCCGTGTCGGTCCCGAACCGCTGCAGGAGAGCCTCCCGCGCCGGCCCGTCGATTGTCATCCCCCGCCGCTTGATCTCGGCGCCAAGCCACTCCCCTGCCTGTCTCTCCCACATCTTCTGGACGGACACTTTCGAGCCGAAGTCTTTGGCAAGAGTGGCGATGGCCTTGACTGGAGAGCCGGTGACGGCGACGACAAGGTGGATCGATGTCAGATCGGCGGCGCGCACCAGCGCGTCGAGAATCTCGACCTCACCTACCTGGAGATTTTCGGCATCGACGAGCTCGAGACCGCCGGAGTCACCAAACAGTGAACCGGACTGGAGCAGAGGAACCATGGGCTCGAGCTCGCCCCGCAGCGTTCCGTCCCCGGGCTCGCCGGCGCCGCGCCCGGGCACGTCGATGCGGACGATGTCCTGGCGTTCGACATTGTGTGATGCGAAGAACTCGTCGGCGGCGTCGAGCATCTGCTTGCGCTCACCCGGTCCCGAGTTGGACGGTGCGGAGACGAGGAGGAGAGGCACGGTTTGACAGTACCTCAGTTCGAGCGGCCGAAGAGCCTGGCCAGATCGCATGCCACGGCGACATCATGGACCCGGATGATGTCGGCGCGGTGTTCCAGGGCGAGCGAGATATAGGCGATGACCCGGTGAAAGTCGCGCTTGCGGGGAATCGGGATCAGCACCGGTTTCCCCAGCCTGTGCAGCTTGGCCGAGGAGGCGATCACTTCGAGCTGCATCCTCGTGTAAGCCTCGTAATTTCCCCGGTAATTGAGGGCGATCCCCGGGTCGAGAATCACGTTGGTGATGCCGGCTACTTCCAATTCGGTGAGGAGGGTCTCAAAGGAATCCGCGGTCACCTCTGCCTTGTCGTCAGTGATTTCGATGCTGTCGACATCGTGTGGGTTGGCACCCTCTACATACACGGCCACCGCGGCAGCACCATACCTCGACACCACCTCCTGCATGTCGGGGTCTTTGAGCCCTCCGGTGTCGTTGACAATGAGGGCTCCGGCGTCGAGAGAGGCTGCCGCAACTTCGGGCTTCCAGGTATCGATGGCGACGATGTGATCCTCGGCGACTAGAGCCTCGATGATCGGGACCACTCTGGAAACTTCGTCCGCGACATCGATCGTCTCGTTGTCGTAGTGCGAGGACTGGCCGCCGAGGTCGATGATCGTGGAGCCCCAGCTCCGGTAGCGATCGGCCATGAGGAGTGCATCGTCGACAGTTGCGGCCACCGTGTGCACATTTTTCGAGTCAGGCGAGGCGTTGATCACGCCCATGACGTATGTGACCTCTCCCAGAGGAAGCGCAATATGCCCAAGCTGGAGGTCGCTCATCGGCCTGAGTCAAGCACCCTGGAGCGACAAGGTTCTGCCGAGATCAGCCGGCAAGGTCGACGACAACCGTTCCGTCGACATCCGTTCTCTGCACGACGGCCCCGGAATCCTCCAATACCTCGATCACCCAGGGGACAGGGTGGCCGAAGTCGTTGCTACCGACCGATATCACCGCGAGTTCGGCGCCTGTTGAGGACAGCCAAAGAGGGTCCGAGGTTCCGCCACCGTGGTGGGGAACCTTGAGCACATCGACCTCCACGCGATCCAGGTCTGCCTGCGCCACCTCTTCGATATCGCCGCTGAGCAGCATCGTCCGCGCCGGCCCCCGGACCAATAGCACAATCGACTGGTCGTTGGGAGAGTCGTACCTGCGCTCGGGGCCGAGAACCTGGATCTCAACTGTGCCAAAACCGACCCGCGTGCCTGGCTCCGGATGGAGGACCGGTATCCCGAGCCGGACAGCCTCCGCGAGGAATCGATCTCCCGACCCGGTCTGATGAGGTGCCGTCTGCTCCCAGATCTCACCGATCCCGATTCTCCCCGGTAGTGCCTCCAGCCCTCCGGCGTGGTCCGCGTCTCCATGCGTCATCACCACCAGGTCGAGATGTCTCACGCCGAACTCTCTGAGCCGTTCAATGAGCAACGGTTGCTCGCGGCCACCATCGACGAGGGCGTAGCGCCCCTCTCCCCCGGCGATGAGGATGGCGTCGCCCTGGCCGATGTCGAGAACAGCGACCTCGCCTGCCTCGAGCCGCGTTGCGCCGGGGAGGATCACGATGACCAGGGCGCCGGCCGCCACGAGGGTGGCCATCTCCGGGAAGCGCCGCCAGACCCGGGCAGCGATTGGAATGAGTGCTGCCGAGGCGATGAACCCTGTCCAGCCGACCTGTGGCCAAGCGGCCGACATGTGCGAAATGTCGATCACGAGTGAGGCGACCCACTCGCCGGGGCCCAACGCGAGCGTCGGCCCGGATACCGCGACGATCCCTAATAGCGTGGCGAGGCCCACCAATGGCGCGGCTACCAGATTGCTCAGCGGACTGAGGAGCGGAATCGTCTCGAAGTGCCAGAGCAGGAGTGGCGCGACCGCCAGCTGCGCTCCAAGGGTGACAGTGAAGGCCCGTCGAATCTTGCCGGGAGACCCGGGCCACCGCGCACCGGCCACAACGCCACACGTCGCCATCACCGACAGCTGGAACCCCACGCTGCGAATCAGCCACGGGTCATGGGCGAGCACCGCAATCGTCGCCAGGGCGATCACCTGCCAGACCTCGAACACCACGTCGAGCATGCGCCCGGCCAGAACCAGACCCGCCATCGCCGAGGCCCGGACCACAGACGGTTCGAAGCCGGTGGCAACGACAAAGAAGGGAAGGGCCAGCAGCCCGAAGACAGCGCGCCGTTTCGGGCCGATGCCAAGGGGGAGCGTCACCGCCGCGACGACCCCGAGGAACAGGGCGACGTTGCTCCCGCTCACTGCCACGAAGTGGGACAGGCCCGCCTTGCGCATCGCTTCGACCGTCACCTCACTGACGCTTGAGGTCTCTCCAACGAGAAAACCAGCGAGCAGCGATCTCGCCTCGGTTCCCCCGGATAGACGGCCGACGACATGGTTGCGGATGAGGGATCCACCGCGCAGGTAGAGCCCGGCGTCGAGGTCGGTGAGAGCGAGCTCGTCGATGACAACCACCTGCCGGGGCCGACCCCCGACATCGGTGACGTCACCGGTCGCCAACCCGACGAACTGATAGATCTCACCAGCGGTGCCGGAAAGTCCGCCGAAGTCGACGAACACATCGACTCCGTCGACCTCTCCCAGCGCCCAGTTGCCGTAGGGGCCTTCTCGTGCGTTCGTGCTGAGTGCCAACCAGGAAACCAACTCTCCCTCAGGCAGCAGCGGGTCCGGCCAGAGCAGAGGCGGGACCGTCACCAGCCCAACTACAAGTATTGCCAGCATCCTGCCCCGGATGAGTTGTGCAAGTCCGAGGGCAAGCACGAGCACCCACCCAGCTCCCCAGCCGGTCACTGTCAACGCGGCGACCGCGGCAACCCCCGCATTCGCCATCCAGGGGCGGGAGTGCAGCGGGAGCACTCCGGCGACGGCGCTCACGGTGGCCTGATCAGTTCCCTGATCGAGGCAAGCTTGGTCTCGCCGATACCTGCGACGTCGAGCAAGTCCTCCACCGCGTCGAAACGGCCGACGGTCTCGCGGTGAGCGACGATCCTGCCGGCGAGGACCGGGCCGACACCGGGCAGGGTCTGCAACTCGGTCTCATCCGCCGTATTGATGTCGATGAGCCCATCTCCCGGGTCGGAGCCTCCAGCAGGGACGGCTGCCTCAGGGCCCGGTACCTGAAGCTGGTCTCCTTCGAAGACGGGCTGCGCCAGATTGACCAGGTCGAGCCGCGCTCCTTCCCTGGCACCGCCAGCGGCATCGATTGCAACGAGAACGAGTGATCCCTCCGTCACCCACACCACTCCCGGCGATGCAACCCAGCCCGAGACGTGGACCGGGACAACAACCGCCGATACAAGCTCCTCGTGTGGCCCCTGCGGAGGAGGGCTTTCGACCACCGGCAAACCGGCATTGACTCCAATCAGGCCCCCAACGGCAGCTCCCACTGCCGCAAGGCCGACCGCCAGAACCCTGTCTTTAGGTACTCTCCCCATGCACTCCCATAGATACAAGGCGCAAAGGCGGTGTTTAACCCCCATGGGCGACGCGAAGATCGATATCAGCAAGTTCCGGGTGCCCCCGGAGACGACGGTTTCTCTAGACGACCACGATCCTGACTCCAAGGCGGGGTTCGAAAAGGGCAAAAAGGTAGGGCAGCTAGCTCTGCCAGCCCTAAATGATGAACTTTCAGCGCTGCAAAAGCGACTCTGGGGGGAGTCGAAACAGAAGCTGTTGGTGGTGCTCCAGGCGACCGATACGGGTGGGAAAGACGGGACGATCCGAAACGTGTTCACCGGGGTGAACCCCGCCGGAGTCAAGGTCCATCCCTTCGAGAAACCCACTAAGGAAGAGCTGGCGCACGACTATCTGTGGCGAATCCACCACCACACCCCGGCCAATGGCCGGATCGCGGTGTTCAACCGCTCGCACTATGAGGATGTCCTGGTGGTCAGAGTCCGAAATCTGGTCCCGCAGGAGAGGTGGGAGAAGCGATACGGGCACATCAACGAATTCGAGCGAATGTTGGCCGATGAAGGCACCCGGATCGTAAAGGTCTACCTGAACATCAGCAGAGACGAGCAGAAAGCGCGCCTCGAGGCACGGCTCGCCGATCCGGACAAGAACTGGAAATTCAACAAGGCCGACCTCGACGACCGTGCGAAGTGGGATGATTTCAGGGAGGCCTTCGAAGCGATGCTGTCGCGGACGTCCACTCCCCATGCGCCCTGGTACGTGGTTCCGGCCGACCGAAAGTGGTACCGGAACCTGGTGGTGTCACAGATTCTCATCGACACCCTGAACGAAATGGACCCGCAGTATCCCCTTCCGGAAGATGGGCTCGACGAGATCGTGATCGTCTAGCTGGAGGCCTCCCGCGCCAGTGCGCGCGCCTCGACCTCGGCTTCGATCGCCAGGTATGCCGACCGATGGCTCGCCCCGGTGACCCGCGCCACCAGATACTGGCGCAGGTAAGAAGCAAGGAAACGGCGCGATCCCATCTCTTGCCACTGGCGGGCGTGGACCAGCTCGTGCATCAATAATGCGTTGAGCTCTCGACCACCACGCTCGAGGACAATCGGATCCACGAAAATCCGGGTTCCCAGGGTCATCGCCCCGGTGTCTCTCCCCCACACCCTTCGCATCAGCCGGGGAGCAGACATGACGGTGGCAGACTCAGGCGTGATCGGGTGGATTCGGGCCAGGTAGTCCGCCCCGAGAGTGGAACCAACAAAGCGGGCCGCGGGGAGCTTCATCAGCCGACCACGATGTTGACCAGGCTCGGCTCCCGGACGATCACCTTCCTGATCTCCTGGCCTTCGATCCATGGTTGGACCCTCTCAGCCGCCAGAGCCAACCCTTCGGCATCGGAGGCTGCGATATCCGAGTCGACTTCGATCCGGTCGCGGAGCTTGCCGTTGACCTGAACCACCATCGTCACCCGGGGCCGCTCGATCAGTCTCGGATCCCATCCGGGCCAGGGCTCGTGAGCCAGCAGCGTCTCGTGGCCGGTCAACTCCCACAACTCATGTGCGATGTGGGGCGCCATCGGCGAGAGCAGCTTCATGAGAATCTCGGTCACTTCGACGAAGGCTTCCCGGGGTATCCCGTTGCGCGCCTGTTCGACGAGGTCGTTGGTGACCGTCATCAGCGGCGGGATCGCAGTGTTGAAATGGAAGCTGTCGACGTCCTCGGTGACCTTCTTTACCGCCCGATGGGCGTCGGCCACCAGGTCGGACGCGTAGGCCGATTCGTCGAAGCTGTCGGTCTCAGTGACCACCCTCCACAGGCGGTCGAGAAAGCGCAGAGTTCCGTCGACCCCATTGGTGTCCCACCCGGCGTCGTCGGTAGGCGGGCCCATGAACAGGTGGTAGAGGCGGAGAGCATCGGCTCCGTGCGACTCGAACAGGTCGAGGGGGTCAACAACGTTCCCCTTCGACTTCGACATCTTCGCCCCGTCGAGAGTGATCATGCCCTGGGTGAACAGGCGCGCGAATGGCTCCTGTACCGCGGAGAGACCAATGTCGTGGAGCACCTTGGTGATGAACCGTGCATAGAGGAGATGGAGGACTGCATGCTCGACGCCTCCGATGTACTGGTCGACCGGCATCCAGTAGTTCGCCGCCGCCGGATCGAAGATCTCCTCGGTGTTGCGCGGGTCGGTAAAGCGGAAGAAGTACCACGAGGAGTCGACGAACGTGTCCATGGTGTCGGTCTCCCGGGTGGCAGCACCACCGCACGCGGGACAGCTGGTGTTGACCCACTCGTCAACCGCCGCAAGTGGCGACTGTCCTTTGGGGGCATAGTCCTGGATGTGAGGCAAGACGACCGGAAGCTGGTCCTCGGGCACCGGCACCAACCCGCATTCTCCGCAGTTGACGATCGGGATCGGCGAGCCCCAATAGCGCTGGCGGGAGATCAGCCAGTCCCGGAGCCGGTACTGGATCGTGCCTTTGCCAATGCCTTCCGCCTCGAGCCACTCGATGATTGCGGTAATCGCATCGGAACGCTCCAGTCCGTCGAGGAAGCCGGAGCTGATTGTCACCCCGTCGCCGGTGTATGCCTCTCCGTCGAAGTCATCAGGTGGTTGCACCGTCCTGATGATCTCGATGCCGTACTTGGTGGCGAACTCCCAATCCCGCTGGTCCTGACCGGGGACAGCCATGATCGCTCCTGTCCCGTAACCGGTGAGGACGTAGTCAGCGATGTAGATCGGGATCTCGCGGCCGTCGACGGGGTTGGTCGCATGGCGGCCGATGAACACACCGGTCTTGTCGGTGCGTGCCATCCGCTCGACATCGCTGGAGCTACCGGCTTTGCGAATGTATACCCGTGCTTCGTCCTCCTGCTCGGTTCCCGTGATCAATTCGTCGACCAGAGGATGCTCCGGCGCCAGAACGGCAAATGTCATTCCGAAGATCGTGTCGGGCCGTGTGGTGAAAACTTCGAAGGAATGATCGGTGCCCGCTACCTGGAGGCTGAAGCTTGCGCCCTCCGACCTACCGATCCAGTTGCGTTGCATGACGCGCACCCGCTCCGGCCACTCGTCCAGCGTGTCGAGGTCCTGGAGCAGGCGTTCGGTGTAATCGGTGATCTTGAAGAACCACTGGGCCAGGTTTCGACGTTCGACCTCGGTGCCGCATCGCTCACAGTGCCCGTCGACAACTTGCTCGTTGGCGAGGACTGTCTGGTCGCGGGGACACCAGTTGACAAGTGCCTCGCGTTTGTAGGCGAGCCCGCGATCGAAGAGCTGAAGAAATAGCCACTGGTCCCAGCGGTAGTAGTCCTGGGAGTGGCTGGCCAGTTCCCGGGTCCAGTCGTACATCGAGCCCAGCTGCTTCACCTGACGCGTCATGGTCGCGATTTGCGCCTCGGTGTTCTCCTTGGGGTGGGCACCGGTATCGATCGCTGCGTTCTCGGCGGGGAGACCAAAGCTGTCCCATCCCAGCGGGGAGAGGACGTTGAACCCGGCCATCGTCTTGTACCGGGTGAGGAGATCGCCGAACGTATAGTTGCGGACGTGGCCTTGATGCAGTGCACCCGACGGGTAGGGATACATGCACAGGTTGTAGAACTTCGGCTTGGTCTCGTCCACGTCGACTTCGAAGATCTTTTCAGACTCCCAGATGGCCTGCCATTTGGCCTCTATCGCTTTGTGGTCATATGCCATGAATCACATAGGGTAATGAGCAATTGATGCTGAGAATGCGACGACCGTGCCCGGAAGATCCTGACACGGAACCATGCCCGGCAGGCATGGACACGCGTAACGTCACCAAAATCAGTAGCGTTGCCGATGTGCCCCGGCCAGCCGGTGTGCACACATCCAAAATACGGAGGAAGAAATATATGAAACGAATGCGATGGTTAGCACTCGTTTCGGTCCTCGCTCTCGTTATCGCAGCTTGCGGTGGCGATGGCGGCGGAGACGAAACGACTACCAGCGCGGGTGAGACCACGACTACAGCGGATGGCGGGACGACCACATCGGTCGAGCCTGACGCTGAATTCGAAGGTCTCGCACTCGAATCGGGTGGCTGTGACTACGGGGGCAAGATCGACTCCATCACAGCGACAGCGGAGAACGAGGTTGTGTTCAACCTTTGCTCCGAGGACCCGGCGTTCCTGGCCAAACTTGCGTTCATCCCGTTCGCAGTTCAGCCCGCCGAGCATCTCGAAGCAACGGGTGGCTCACCGCTCGAGAATCCGATTGGGACCGGTCCGTTCGTGCTCCAGGAATGGAGCCGTGGCTCGGAAATCGTGTACGCGGCCAACCAGGACTACTGGGGTGACGCTCCGGCATTCGACACACTCGTGTTCCGTTGGAGAGACTCCAGCACAGCGAGAATCACCGAGCTGACATCCGGCAACGCCGACATGATCACCAACCTCGCAGCGAGCGACTATGCAACAATCGAGGGCGACTCGAATCTGCAAATCCTCGTCGATGAGAACCCGAACGTGTTCTACGTCGGAATGAACAGCAACTACGCGCCGTTCGACGACGTCAGAGTGCGCCAGGCTGTGGCAATGGGAGTCGACAGGCAACGGATCATCGACACCTTCTATCCGGAAGGTTCAGCGGTTGCGGACTTCTTCACGCCCTGCATCATCGAGAATGCATGTGAAGGCGAGCCGTTCCACGAATTCGATGTCGAAGCAGCACAGGCGCTCCTCGCCGAAGCCGGCTACCCAGATGGATTCGACACCACGATCAAGCTTCGTGATGTGTTCCGGGTCTATCTTCCGGAGCCGACCGCTGTAGCCGAAGACATCCGGGCCCAGTTGGCCGAGAACCTCGGGATCAACGCAACCGTCGAAGTGATGGAATCGGGCGCTTTCCTCGAGGAGAACGCCACCGGTGAGCAGGAAGGCATCCATCTTCTCGGATGGGGCGCCGACTACCCGCACGTGACCAACTTCCTGGACTTCCACTTTGGTGGAAACAACCCACAGTTCGGTGACATAAACCCCGACATCGTCGAGACCCTCGCTGAGGGCGCTCGCACGGTTGACCCGGCGGCGGCACAGCCCATCTACGAGCAGGCCAACAACCTGATCCGTGAGCACATCCCGATGGTCCCCTACGCCTGGGGAGCGGCTGCAGATGCAGCCCTGACCACACTCGAGAATGCAGCTGTTGCACCTGTTGGTGCGCCGCAGTTCTTCTCGATGAACCCTGGTGACGCCGACCTGGTGTTCGTCCAGAACGCGGAGCCGATTTCGCTGTTCTGCGCCGACGAGACCGACGGTGAGTCGCTATCGGCCTGTGAGCAAGTGCTCGAAGGTCTTTACGGGTATGGCCCCAACGGTGAAGTGATTCCCAAGCTGGCCACCGAATGTGCGGCTGACGATGCCGGCCTGGTATGGACCTGCACGCTGCGTGACGGTGTGTTGTTCCACGATGGCTCGACGTTGGACGCCAACGACGTGGTCGCCTCTTGGACGGTCGGGCTGGATGCTTCCAGTCCTCTCCACGTTGGTAATACGGGTACCTTCGAGTACTTCTCTTACCTCTGGGGAGCGTTGATGAACGCTGAGTGATCGTTTGACCACTCAAACAAGGACAGGGGGAAGGCGCCACGGCGCCTTCCCCTGTTCTACGCTCACCCCAACATGATCGGATACGTCCTCCGCCGGCTCCTCGTGGCCATCCCCGTCCTCGCCGGGGTGCTGGTCGTGGTGTTCCTGCTCCTGAGGTTGGTCCCCGGTGAGCCGTGCACCGCAATTCTCGGTGAGCGGTCGACCCCTGAGGCCTGCGAGCGCTTCAACGAAGCCAACGGGCTCAACGAACCGCTTGTGGTCCAGCTCGGGATCTACGCGGGCAACGCGGTGACGGGCAACTTTGGCGAGTCAATCAGATTCTCCCGGCCGGTCAGCCAGATCATCATCGAACGGCTCCCGGTCACTCTCGAACTCACAATTGCGGCCCTGAGCGTGGCGATACTCATCGGGATCCCTCTGGGCATTGCTGCCGCCCGCCGTCACAACAGCCCTGTGGATGTCGCCGCGATGGCCTTCGCCAACATCGGTGTCTCCATGCCCATCTTCTGGCTTGGCCTTCTCCTTGCATACCTCTTTGCCGTTGTCTTATTGGGGACGCCTTTTGCGTTACCCCCCAGCGGAACCTTGAGCCCTGGTTCCCGGCCTCTTCCTTTCTTCGAGGTGTGGGGCTTTGACTTGACCGAAGGGTTTGGTTCCACGATTGCGGAGTTCGTCTCCAACATGACCATCACGAATGCCTTGATCAGCGCCCAGTGGGCCGTCTTCACCGATGCGGTGCGGCACATGATCCTCCCCGCGGTGACACTTGCCACGATCCCGATCGCGATCATTGCCAGGATGACGCGCTCGTCGCTACTCGACGTGCTCGGGCGCGAGTACATCCGGACGGCACGGGCCAAGGGGGCGGGCGACCGCCGTGTAATCCGGCGCCATGCCCTGCGCAACGCGATGCTTCCGGTTGTGACAATCGTCGGCTTGCAACTCGGCGGGCTCCTCGGAGGTGCGGTTCTCACCGAGACCGTGTTCGGACTTGCAGGAGTCGGCACCGCATTGTTCGAGGCGATCACCGCGCGTGACTTCCCGATCATCCAGGGATTCACCTTCATCATCGCCACCACCTACGTGGCGGTCAATCTCATCGTCGATATCTCGTATGGATACCTCGATCCGAGAGTGAGGCTGGAGTGACGCTTCCCCCAGATATCAGCGTTCCCGACCCCGAGTCCCTTACCGAGCGTCCCGGGGCGATGTGGCGGATAACGATCAGGCGATTCCTCCAGCGCAAAGTCGGAGTCATCGGTCTCGCCCTGGTGACTTTCATGATCCTGGTCGCGTTGTTCGCTCCGTTGATCGCTCCATACGACTACCAGGAAAACTTCATCGGCCAGCCCGGAGCCGAGAGATGGCTCCCACCATGTGTCAACGCCCTCGGTTGTGAAGGGACCCAGCATCTGATGGGCCTCGATGGGAATGTGCGCGACTTCTTCAGTCGGGTGATCTACGCGGCCCGGGTCAGTCTCCCTCTCGGGTTCACAACCGTCTTGATCGCGATTGTCATCGGCACCTTCATCGGAGCGATCGCCGGGTTCTTCGGTGGATGGACAGACAACATCCTGATGCGGATCATGGACGTAGTCCTCGGCTTCCCCTCGCTGATCCTTGCAATCGCAATCGTTTTCGTTCTCGGGCCGGGGATCAGAAATACCCTCCTGGCAATCGCGATCGTTACCATCCCCCAGTACGCCCGGGTGATGCGGGCGTCGGTGCTGGCGATCAAAGAGGTCGACTACGTCTCCGCCTCGCGTGCACTTGGCTCTTCGTCATGGCGCATCCTCGCCACCCGTGTCGTACCCAATGCGATGACGCCGCTGGTCGTCCTGGGGACCCTCGGCGTCGCCACAGTGATTCTCGAAGCGGCCGCGCTTGGCTTCCTCGGGCTCGGCGCCCAACCGCCGACTCCGGAGTGGGGGGCGATGCTGGCGGCGGAGCGGGCGCGGATTTTCACTGCCCCACACCTGATGATCTTTCCCGGGCTCGCCATCATGGTCACGGTCCTCGGTTTCAACCTGATGGGTGATGGCCTCCGGGATGCTCTCGACCCGACTCTGAACAAATGAGCGCCGCCCGGCCGCTACCCGACGACCTGATCGACACCGATGCTCCCGTGCCGGCAACGGCAGGTGAGCGCCTTCTCGACGTCAAAGGCTTGAGGACCCACTTCGACACCCGAGACGGTTTGGTCAAGGCAGTCGACGGAGCCGACTTCCATGTCAACCGGGGAGAAGTGCTGGGGCTGGTCGGCGAATCGGGGTGTGGCAAGTCGGTGACCTCGTTGTCGGTCATGGGCCTGGTGCCCCACCCGGGCAAGGTTGTCGCCGGGGAGATCCTGTTCGGCGGCCGCGACATCACCAAGATGAAGAGCAAGGAGCTGAGGGACCTGCGCGGCGAGCACATCTCGATGATCTTCCAGCAGCCCAGCTCGGCATTGAACCCGGTCTACCGGACCGGAGTCCAGATCCAGGAAGTGTTCGAACTGCACCGGGACTGGAGCAACGAGGTCGAAGAGCGCAAGGTCATCGAGATGCTGGAGAAGGTGGGCATCCCCGATCCGAAGCGACGGGCCGAAGCGTACCCCCACGAGCTGTCCGGGGGCATGGCCCAACGGATCATGATCGCGATGGCTCTCGCCTGTGAACCCGAGCTGTTGATCGCCGATGAGCCGACAACCGCACTTGACGTAACGATTCAAGCTCAGATCCTCGACTTGATTCGCGGCCTTCAGCAGACTTCCAATACTGCCGTGGTCTTGATTACCCACGATCTCGGGATCGTCGCCGAGATGGCGGATCGGGTCGCGGTCATGTACGCCGGCGAGATCGTCGAGGAAACCGACGTTCGCACCATCTTCCGGAATCCGCTCCATCCCTACACCCAGGGGCTGATCGGGTCGATCCCGGTGCTTGGCTCGCGTCGGGAACGCCTGGACGTAATCCACGGGGTGGTCCCTTCGATGGTCAACCTGCCCGTTGGATGCCGCTTCGCCTCGCGCTGTGGCGCACGGATCGAACATGGACTCCAGATTTGCACCGAGGTCGATCCCGATCTCGAGGAGATGGAGGATGGCCACAAAGTCCGATGCTGGCTCTACTTCGGCCCGGAGAAAGTCTTCGATGGCAATGGCTGAAGCGCTGGTGACCCTGAACGACCTGGTCAAGGAGTTCCCCGTCCGCGGCGGCGTCCTCCAGCGCCAGGTCGCAACGGTTAAGGCGGTGGCCGGCGTTGATCTCGAGATCCGCAAGGGGGAGACAATGGGTCTCGTCGGAGAGTCAGGGTGCGGGAAAACTACCCTCGGCCGGCTGCTCACCCGTCTCCTCGAACCCACCAGCGGCACCATCGAGTTCGACGGGACCGACATCACTCATCTGTCGGGCAAGCAGCTGAAGCCGTTTCGGCGACGAGTCCAGATCATCTTCCAGGACCCGTATGGATCCCTCGACCCGCGCTCACAGGTTGGCCCGATCGTCTCCGAGGGCCTGCGACTTCATGGCATCGGCGACAAGGACGAGCGCCACGAGCGGGTCAACGAGATGCTGGAACTGGTCGGCCTTCGCCCCGCACACGCATCCCGCTATCCCCACGAGTTCTCCGGCGGCCAGCGCCAGCGCATCGGCATCGCCCGGGCACTGATCCTCAAGCCCGACCTCGTTGTTGCTGACGAGCCAGTCTCGGCCCTCGACGTGTCGGTCCAGGCGCAGGTGCTCAACCTGCTCAAGGAATTGCAATCCGAACTCGACCTCACCCTCCTCTTCATCGCCCACAACCTCGCCGTTGTCGAGCACATCTCCGACCGGGTCGCAGTGATGTACCTCGGCCGGATCGTCGAGATCACCGACCGCGACAGCCTCTACGCCAACCCGCTGCATCCCTACACAGAAGCGCTGCTGTCGGCGATCCCAATCGCCGACCCCGACCGTCTCCGGACCAGGCAAATCCTCCAGGGTGAGATCCCCTCGCCTCTCAACCCCCCGCCGGGCTGTCACTTCCATCCCCGCTGCCCGATCGCCAGGCCAGGGCTGTGTGACGTCGAGGCTCCGGGCTTGATGCCGGGCCCGGGCGAAAGAGACCACCTCGCTGCCTGCTGGCTACGGGCCGGCGACCGCGCCATCGCCGAAGTCTGACCACTGCCATTTAGCCATCGCGGCAGCTGACGGTATCTTCAAGCCCATGGAACGTATCGGTGTGATTGGCGGCGGGCTCATGGGCTCCGGAATCGCCGAAGTGTGTGCAAGGGCGGGGAGCAGCGTCATCGTCCACGAGATCGATGCCGGGGCCGCCGAAGCCGCGCTGGAGAGAATTCAGAAGTCACTGGCCAGGGCCGTGGAGCGGGAGAAGCTGGATGAAGTCGGGAGGGACGACATTCTCTCCCGAATCGACATCTCCACCGATATCTCCGAACAGGCCGACCGGCAGCTGGTAATCGAAGCGGCGACGGAGAATGAGAAGCTGAAAAGGGAGATCTTCAGCGAGCTCGACCGGGTCACCGGCCCGGACGCAATCCTCGCATCGAACACCTCCTCGATCCCGATCACGAGGTTGGCGGCGGCCACCGACAGGCCAGGAAAGGTTGTCGGGCTCCACTTCTTCAATCCCGTCCCCGTTATGGCCCTGGTCGAACTGGTGACAACCGTGCTCACCGACGACGGTGCCGCCGACACCGTTGCCTCCTATGCCGAATCGTTGGGCAAGACGGTGATCAGGGCGAAAGATCGAGCCGGGTTCATCGTCAACATGCTGCTGATTCCCTACATGATCGGTGCGGTTCGCATGTACGAGGCCGGGTTCGCCTCGGCCGAAGACATCGACACCGGGATGAAACTCGGCGCCAACCACCCGATGGGACCACTGGAACTAGCCGACTTCGTCGGGCTGGACACCACGAAGTTCGTCGCCGATGTCTTGTTCGAAGAGTTCAAGGATCCTGCATACGCCTCTCCCCCGCTGCTCACCCGGATGGTCGAGGCCGGCCTCTACGGACGCAAGTCGGGCCGCGGCTTCTACGACTACAGGTGAGAGTCTGTTGGATGGTGCCGTTGCTCAGATTGGCGGCCAGGCGCGCCAGTCGCAAGGCCGAGGTTTCGCCACTCCTCGGGCCGGAATGGCGGGGCCGAGAACGCAGCGAATGGTGATGCCTGGTCGTCAAGATGGGTGACATGCATCGTTCAACAGGCTCCTAGCACGTCGTCGAGGTCGGCGTGGTCGCCTGCGAAATCTTCGAAGTCTGAATAACGCAGCTCGTCGTTGGGCCCGATGACCAGGGTGGCCCCGAGTTGGAAGGGCCGCCTTCCGGCGTTGCGTTGTCGGTTTCCTTTGGCCAGCGCTTTGGTCCCGGCCACGAGTTGGCGGGGGCTGACCAGCGAAAGCCTGCCCAGAGTGCCGGTGCCGACCAATTCGGCTGCCGATCCGTCCTCATCGAGCAGCACCTCGAATGGAACCGACTCATCCTCTATGAATGCCTGTGCATAGCGGCGACCACCGGTCCCTATCGCCGTGACGTCGGCCCCGGCAGCGAGGATCTCCTGATATCTCTCACGGACCTGACCGGCCCGTTCGCGGCAGGTGAGTCAGCCGAAATGACGGAGGAAGAGGATGACCCTGGGGTCTGTGGCCCAGCGGTCACCAATCCTCTGCTCGGACCCCTCGGGGTCGACCAGGTGCATTGCGCCAAGGGCGGAGACGTCAAATGACATTGGTCCAGCCTAGGAAGATCACGCCGCCAACGTTCCTCCGAATACCTGCCAAGCCAGAGCCGACTTGGCGACAAGGCTGAGAAGGATGTAAGTGGATTCGCCGTAGACATAGTTCGCCCATTTGCCGACCTTCCGGTATTGCAGGACCATCACAATTGCGAAGATGTTGAAAAAGACGAAGAGCGAAACGAAAATGCCGTAGACGAAGCCTGGAGGATTGGCGTCGAAACCGGGGCTGAAGAGGTAGATCGAAATCGCCACCCAAGGGATCGCTCCGGCGATGACGCCGAACCAATACGGCAACCATCCGGCGCCGCGCCCTGGAGACTCGTACTTCTCCTGGAGGAGACCGAACAAGATCATCGATGCATTGACACCCGCCAAAGCGATGAGGGCGGCGACGTCGGCGATACCCACCAGCATGGCGATCAGGACGACCATCACCGAAGACGACAGCGAGTACTCGATCCATCGGGCGTAGTTGCGCTTCTCTCTGAGGTTGGCCAGATACCACTGAAAGATTCCGGGTGATGCAATCAAGAAGTGCGCTACCGCCGAGAGGAAGAGGAACACTGCAACGCCCCAGGCGAGACTCAAATCGAAGAGCGGCTCGACCGCGGTCGGTTCCAGGCCCGGAGGGCCTGTCATATAGGTGGCGATGACGGGCAGTGTGAAGTCGGTTGCGAGCCAGAGGACTGCGGCTCCTTGGGCGGCATGGAGGAAACCCATGACGAGGTTGTAGAGACGGAGGCGAGAGGAAGCGGGCGCGGTTGAATCACTCATATGACACCTATTCGTAACAGATCCTGGTTTCCGATGATGATGGCGGGTAACCGCGTGTCATACCCGGGCTTCAACTGGAGAGAAACTCCTGGTACCAGCGCCCACTGTCTTTGATCGTGCGCTCCATTGTGTCGTAATCGACCCGAACGATCCCGAACCGCTTCGAGTACCCGCGGGCCCATTCGAAGTTATCCAGCAGTGACCAGACGAAGTAGCCAATCATTTCAACGCCGTGATCCATCGCATCGGCGACAGCCTGAATATGGGTTGAGATGTACTCGGTGCGCTTGCCATCATGGATCGAACCATCGGGCTCAACGACGTCGGCGTAGGCGGCACCGTTTTCCGTGACCATCATCGGGACCGGCCCGTATTCGTCATGGACCCGGCGGAGGGTGATAGTCAACCCTTCCGGCTCGACTCCCCAGCCCATCTCGGTCAACTCGCCGGGCGGCCGAACGATGACTGCCTCTTCTGCCCCCGGCCAGGCCGGCATCGGGGGGGCGCCTTCTTCGTGCTGCACGTGGTTGATGTTGTAGTAGTTCACGCCGAGGACGTCGATCGGTTGCAGAGCTGCTGTCAGTTCCCCGGGATCTATCCGGTCGTTGACGCCGAATTTCTCGTGATATCCGAGGATCTTCTCCGGGTATCTCCCCCGGAAAACCGCATCGAGGAAGAGTTGATTGTGGACCGCATCCACCGAGTCGGCCGCCTCCTCGTCCTCGGCAGAATCGGAGACGGGAAGCGCAGGAATGACGTTGAGGACGATTCCGAGGGATGTGTCACCCGAGGCGCCTATCGATCTCATCTCCCCGACCGCAGCGTGATGGGCCACCATGAGGTGATGGGCGGCGACGAATGAAGCGGCGGCATCTCTCATTCCGGGCGCATGTTCACCGGCGCTGTGCCCGAGGAAAGCTGTGCACCACGGCTCGTTGAAGGTGGCGATGTGGGGAATCATGTCGCCGAGGGACTGATAGACAGCCCCCGCATACTCGGCGAACCAGTCGACAGACTCCCGGTTGAGCCATCCGCCGCGGTCCTGCAGCGGCTGGGGAAGGTCCCAGTGGTAGAGGGTCGCCACCGGGGTGATTCCAGCCGAATGGAGCTCCTTGCAGAGGCGGCGATAGAAGTCGACTCCCGGCTGGTTCACGGCACCTGTGCCCTCGGGGAGGATCCGGGCCCATGCAATGGAGAACCGGTAGGAGTTGACTCCGAGAGTGGAGAGTATCGCGATGTCTTCGACGTACCTGTTGTAGTGATCGACGGCAACGTCTCCGTTCTCCCCGTGCAGGGTCTTGCCTTCGGTGTGGGAAAAGGTGTCCCAGATCGACACTCCCCTTCCGCCCTCATCGACTGCCCCTTCGATCTGATAAGACGCTGTCGCCGCCCCCCACATGAAGCCCTCGGGAAAGCTAGAAGCTTTGACACTCACTGTTCGAAGATCTCCTCGCTCGACCGTTCTCTCACTTTTGCACCCCGGATAAGGGTTGGGCCGCCAACTGAACTGGGGAGAGGGCGGTGCGGGCCGTGGTCACATAGAGGTCCCGGTATCCCGGGCCACCGAAGCAACAACTCGTGACGTTGGGGGCAGCTAGGTTCAACTCCTCGACGACGCCGCCATCCGGGCCGAATCGCACCTGTATCCCATCCGGCCAGGGCGATCTCCATGGTCAGCCCGCTTCGCTCGACGCCGACCAGAGGTTGATGATCCCATCCACTGCATACCTGTCGATCTCTTCGAGTTCGGCGGTAGAGAAGTCCACGTTGCGTACCGCTTCGAGAGCCTCATCGATCTGCTTCCATGAGCTGGCGCCCATCAGGGCCGACGTCACCCTGGGATCCCTCAGGGTCCAGGCAATTGCCATCTGGGCTAGCGTCTGTCCCCTGCGCCCTGCGATGTCGTTGAGCTTGCGCACTCTGGCCACGTTCTCCTCGCTGAGGAGGCTGGTGTCAAAGGAGTCGGCGCTGGCGGCGCGCGAAGTCTCGGGGACACCATCGAGGTATTTGTCCGTGAGCATTCCCTGGGCGAGCGGCGAGAACACGACGCACCCGATGCCCTCGGTCTCCAGGACATCGAGCAGACCGCCCTCGATCCAACGGTTGAACATCGAATAGGAGGGCTGGTGGATGAGGCAAGGCGTGCCGAGATCTCGCAGGATGGACGCGGCCTCGGCCGTCTTCTCCGGCCCGTATGACGAGATTCCGGCGTAGAGCGCCTTTCCGGACCGAACCGCATGCTCGAGCGCCCCCATGGTCTCTTCGAGAGGTGTGAGCGGGTCATAGCGATGGGAGTAGAAGATGTCGACGTAGTCGACCCCGAGGCGTCGCAGACTTTGATCGAGGCTCGCAGTCAGGTACTTCCTCGAGCCGAACTCACCGTAGGGACCGTCGTACATCAAGTAACCCGCTTTGGTGGAGATGACAAGCTCATCTCGGTATCGGGCGAGGTCGGTCGCCAGGAGAGACCCGAAGTTTCGCTCGGCCGATCCGGCCGGTGGCCCGTAGTTGTTGGCCAGGTCGAAGTGGGTTATCCCGTTGTCGAACGAATTGAGGATCATTGTCCGTCCCGCTTCGGTGAGCGCATCGCCGCCGAAGTTGTGCCAGAGACCGAGGGATATGCGGGGCAGGTCGAGACCGCTGCGGCCACAGCGCGCATACGGGACTTTCGAGTAGCGATCAGGGTCAGGTTGGTACAGGTTCGACATCTGCGGCGACACTAATGCGGGGAAACGAATCGCTACCACTCGACGAGGAAAGGGGTGGCGGGGAGGCCACCCCTTTCCTTACATCCGTGAGGATGTGTTGCGGTCGGGAACTATTTGTTCTTGCCGGGGGCGGAACCGGACTTGCCGGGAGAGTCGGGTTTGCCTGCGCCCTTCGGCTTGCCCGCCCAGGGAGGCTTGCCTTTGCCCTCACCTTCGAGTTCGTCATCGGGCCCATCTTCCTCGGCCTCGTCCCCTCCACCCGCGCCTTGCGAGCACGAGGTTTCAATAGTGGTGAAGTCGATGGAGTTTTCGCTATCAGGAGCTTCACCTTCGCTCTCCCCTGCTTCCTCATCGCCCTTGACCTTCTGGTCGCCCTTGCCCAGGTCTGACTGTGCGAGATGTCGTACGACACAGCCGCGGCCGGTGCCCTCAAAGAGGCTGTTGAAGAGTTTCATGAACATGCCGTGGTTGACCTGGCCGTTGGGTCCGGCAACCTCTCCCCCGGTCAACTCGCACTCCGGATCGGCAGCTGGTTCGGCAGGCTCGTCATCTGCAGGAGAAGGGAGTGCACAGGGCTCGTCGATCGACGACATGTTCCAGAGGAAAAGACCATTGATCAGGTCGTATCCAAAGCTGAAGATTGTGTCAGCCATCAACTCCGCATCGGTGTCACCTGGCGCTACGGCTTCGTCGACCGAAGTCTCGGCCAGGGCGATGCCGGAGCCTACGAACAAACCCATGGCGACAAGGGTGGCGAGGGCAGATCTTTTCAGGTTCTTCATTGCTTCTCCTAATTGGTCCCAGCCATACCTGTAAACGCCGGAGACGCTGTTTTAGGTACGTAGAACCGGATGAAGCGCGCTGACCAGGGAGTTAGACAGAGCTATAGAGCGGCCGCCAGGGACCCCTGGCTCAGACCCGGGCTCTCCCATCCGCGTCCCGTCCGACGACAAACCAGATTGCGTGGACGGGAACGTCCCCCTTGTTGTAAAGACGATGGGGTCGGGTCGAGTCGAAGGCGATTGAGTCCCCGGCGTTCAGCTCATACTCCTGGAAGCCGATCTTGATTCCTAGCGTTCCCGACATGATGTAGCCGTATTCCCGGCCATGGTGGCGCATCAGGGACTCATCAGGCGTCGACGCACCGCCCACTTCATAGATGGCGTGGAGAAAGTCGACACCATCTTCTGACGTCGCAGTAAGTTCCTCCCAGCGGACCCCAGAGTCGAGATCGATTACCTGACGATCGGGAGGACGGACCAGGGACTCCACAGGATCACGCCCAGAATGATTGCGGGAGGTGTCCTCGTAGTCCTCACCCCGGATCACCCGGTCGAGGGAGAGATCCAGCTCGGTGACGATTGCGTAGAGGGTTCCCACAGAGGGCTTGGACAGCCCGCTCTCCATCTGAGAGATCATGCTCGCAGAAAGGCCGAGCCTGCGCGCCAGCTCGCGCTGGCTCATACCCGCTTTGGTCCGCTCCTCGCGGAGCCTCTCGCCGATTCCTTCGAGACTCTCGTAGAAGCCTGCAGCCATCTTCCCCTCGGTCACATCAGCATCCAACCGCCGTCGACGTAGAGGTTCACTCCGTTTACAGCGCGATTTTCCAACAAGAACACGGTAGCGTCCACAACTTCGGCCATCGTTGCCAAACGACCGGTCGGGGTCCGCTCCACGACCGCATCGAGTGCCTTGCCCTCCCAGAACGGGCTGTCTCCGACGATCCCCGGATGGATTGCATTGAACCGGACCGGTGCCAGCTCGATCGCCAACGTCCGGATCAGACTGCTCACGCCGCCATTCACCGTCGTGACGGTGGTCGAGCCCGGGTACGGCCGGTCCTTGGCCCTTCCGCCATAGAGGACGACGGAGGTGTCGTCGTTGAACCTGTCAATCAGGGTGTGGATCGTCGCGGTGTATCCGACGAGTTTCATTGTGGTCAGGGTGATTGCCCCTGCGATCGTGTAGTCCCGCACCGGGTTGTTGTCACGGGCGATCGCCGCCAACACGAGGCGGGAGACGGGGCGGACGCCAGCGAGAGCATCAGCAATAGTCTCCGGCTGAGCCAGGTCGAAACCGAGCCCGGTGGCTCCATCGCCCAGCTCGGCGGCAACTGCGGCCGACCTCTCCTGGTCGCTGCCGGTGAGCACTACCTCCCGGCCCTCACCGAGATAGTGCCGAGCAACTTCTCTCCCCAGGCCACCGGTGCCGCCGACGACGAGAACTACTCCCTCTGACATGTCCAATTCTCCTTTTGGGATCCGATCATGTGCGTCCGACCCCGACATAGCTGCCGCTGAGGATATACCGTTGGCGGCCATGGTGTGCAGTGAGGCTTATCACAAGGCCCGAATCGGGGAGGTGAGAGGTTGACCCGCGGTCATCAATTCGATCTCTGCGTGGTGGGAGGAGGCCTGGTCGGGCTCTCCGTGGCCAGAGCGGTCTCGGAGCAATTCGGAGGAGCGTCGATCCTCGTTCTGGAGAAGGAAGACTCTGTTGCGAGACACCAGAGCAGCCACAACAGCGGGGTGGTACATTCCGGGCTCTATTACAATCCGGGCTCACTGAAGGCACAGCTCTGCGCTCAGGGCCGAGACGCCACCTTCCAGCTCTGCGAAGAAGCGGGCATTGCCCACGAGAGGTCGGGCAAGCTGGTCATCGCAACCGGGCCGTCACATCTGGCGGCGCTGGACGAGCTGGAGCGGCGGGGCATGGCCAACGGCCTATCGGGGCTCCGCCGAATCGGGCCCGACGAGATCACTGCGCTGGAACCTGCAGCCACCGGGATCGCCGCCCTCCACGTTCCGGAGTCGGGAGTCGCCGACTTCCCTGCCATCGCCGCCAACCATGCTGCGACCTTGATAGGGCGAGGTGCGGAGATCTCCACCGGGGCCGCGGTAACTGCAATCTCCCATCTTGCCGACGGAGTGAAGGTTTCGACGACCGCAGGGGAGCACTCGGCCCGCGTACTGGTCAACTGTGCCGGGCTCCATTCGGATCGGGTCGCCGCGATGGCAGGCATCGTGCCAACGGTGAGAATCGTCCCCTTCCGCGGCGAGTACTACCAGCTGACTCCCGAAGCTGCGCGGCTGGTGCGACATCTCATCTACCCGGTCCCCGATCCCCGGTTCCCCTTCCTCGGGGTCCACTTCACGCGGCGCGTCGATGGTGCCGTCGAGGTCGGCCCGAACGCAATCCTCGGACTCGGGCGGGAGCATTACCGGGGAACCAAGGTCGATTGGGAGGAATTGCGGTCAATCCTCGCCCACCGCGGCTTCAGGAGGCTCGCCCTCCGCCACTGGTGGTCGGGGACGAGTGAGCTCCTCAATTCGAGATCGAAGCGCCTCTACGCCCGACAGGCACGGCGACTGGTGCCCGATCTTCGCCACGGCGACCTCCGGCCGGGCGGGGCGGGAGTCAGGGCCCAAGCCGTCGATTCCCAGGGAAACCTCGTCGACGACTTCGTAATCGAGAGGGCAGGAAACACGGTCCATGTGCTCAACGCGCCTTCGCCCGGGGCCACTGCGAGCATCGCAATCGGGCGCTATATCTCGGAGAAAGTTCGCCCCTTTTTGTCGGCGTAGTTGTCCGCGACGTGTGTAGTGTCACTTATCAGTGAGTGAGGCAAAACCAATAGTGGCGGTGATCGGGCTGGGTCGGATGGGCGCTGCGATGGCCCGGCGCTTCCATGACTCCGGCTACCCCCTCGTCGTTTGGAATCGTGACCGATCGAAATCCGAAGCATTTGCCGCCGGGACAGGGGCGGAGGTCGCGGCAGATGCTGGTTCAGCCGCGGGGAAGGCCGAAATCGCTGTGACGAGTCTCGCCGACGACGAGGCGCTCCGCACCGTTTATCTCGGATCAGGCGGGATCACTGAGGGGGTCCAGCCGGGATCGCTTGTGATCGACACGAGCACAGTGCACCCTCGTACGGTCATCGAGGTCGGCGCCGCGATCGACGGGGCCGGCGCGAGCTTTGTCGACTGCCCGGTTTCGGGAAGTGTGTCCACAGTGGAGGCGGGCGCCCTGACCATCATGGCCGGGGGCGACCCCGAGCTTGTAGCCCGGGCCGAGACCCTGCTCGACGCGATTGCCAAGAGAGTGATTCCCGTTGGTGCCCGGGGCGCGGGGGCCGCCGCCAAACTTGCCGTGAACAGCCTCGTTCATGGTCTCAACGTTGCCCTCTCCGAAGCCCTCGTGCTCGCAGAGAAGGCGGGGATCGATCGGGAAGTCGCGTACGAAGTCTTCGCAAGTGGTGCAGGAGGGGCCCCCTTCGTCGAGTACAAGCGGGCCGCATACCTCCACCCCGATGACGCCGAAGTCGGATTCACTCTCGACCTGGTAGCGAAGGACCTCGATCTGATCACCACCCTCGGTGAAGAGGTCGGAGCACCGATGAGCCAGGCGAGGGCGGGCCTGGACATCGTGCGCAGGGCAAACGAATCGGGGATGTCCTCGCACGACCTCAGTGCAATAGCGGAGTTCCTGCGAAAGGAATCGGGCTGATGGCCGAGCACATCGTCAAGAAGAGATCCGATCTGGAGTACACGACACCCACCGAATTTGCCGGACGCAGCTCCGGTTACGTGGCCGACGCAGTCGTCGCTGAGCCTGGTGGCGCAGTCCAGATGGGATTCCGCCTCGCCCGGCTCGACTCCGGGGGGACAGTCGCCACGCACGTCCATTCGTTCGAGGAGTCTGTGTATGTGATCGAAGGGGCTCTCACAGTCGACACCGCTGAAGCGAGCGTCGAGCTTGTCGCCGGCGATTACGGGCTATTACCGGTGGGGATGACCCATGCCTTCCGCAATACCAGCGGCGAGCCGGTCTCGTTCGCAGAGATGAGGGCACCGCTCCCCCGCGAGCGCTTCGGATATGACACCAGGTTCACCGATCCCCTGCCCCCGTCGACAGCCCGGAGGATCGATGTCCGCGACCCACGGAACCGGTCTTTTGGACACATCGATGGCGAGTCCATGGACCCGACTCTGCAGACACAGGACCGGCTCGCCCTGAGTGCAAGCATGCGCACCGCCCTCCTCGTCTACAGCGGGATCAGCGTGAAGATGATGGTCGACACCGATCTCGGCGCAGACCTCTCGACGATGTTCATGGTGCAGTACGAGCCCGGTGGTTTTGCCGGCGCCCACGATCACCCCCTCGAAGAGGCATATCTGATCCTCTCCGGCGAGGTCGAGGCCAAATTCGACGGTGCCACCTACCACCTGGAGAAAGGCGACGTTGCCTGGGCCGGGGTGGGATGCGTGCACGAGTTCAAACATCTCGGTGAAGTCCCGGTCAGGTGGCTGGAGACCCAGGCCCCGCAGCCGCCGCCCCGTCACTCCTATCGGTTTGCCCGCGACTGGATGTATCTGGACACGGTGCTGGACCAAACCGAATCCTCCGGCGAGACCTAAGAGAAAGCGAGAGCGATGAGCGAGTTTCCTGTGGCCACCAGCCCATCTCCGGGAGTGATGGGAGTCGACTGGGAAAACCGGGTCGACTTCGAGGGCCTCCGCCAGTACCGGCTCGGCCGGGTCCGGCGCATGCTGGAGGAGTTCGACCTCGGCGCGGTGCTCCTCTTCGAGACTTCGAATATCCGATACGCTACCGCCACCCAGATCGGCTACTGGGCGTTCAACAAGGGTGAGCGCTGGGCGTTGGTTACCAGGGAGGGAAGGCCAAGGATCTGGGACTTCGGATCGGCGGCGAAGGCGCACCGTCTCCAACTCCCCCATATGTACGACAACGAGAATTCGATTGGCGGCAACACCGGCCTCCAGGGCGCAATCGGCCCCGAGACGGGCCTGCACGCCCGGGCCGTCCGCGAGATCAAGGGCGCCCTCGAGGATGCCGGCCTCGTCGGTGAGAAGCTCGGGTTGGACCTCGCCGAAACCGGGGTGTTTCTCGCCCTCCAGGAGGCCGGACTCAACATCGTCGACGGCCAGCAGGCGATGATGCGAGCGAGGGAGATCAAGAGCCGGGATGAGATCATGCTCCTCACCCAGGCATGCGCCATGGTCGACGGGGTCTATCAGGACATCTTTGAGATGCTCAAGCCCGGAATTCGCGAGTCGGATGTCGTTGGGATGGCCCACGCTCGGCTGTTCGAAATGGGGTCCGAGTTCGTCGAGGCAGTCAACTCGATCGCCGGGGAGAGGTGCAGTCCCCACCCCCACGTTTTCAGCGACCGCCTGATCCGGCCCGGCGACCAGGCCTACTTCGACATCATCCACGTGTTCAACGGGTACCGGACGTGTTACTACCGGACCTTCGTCGTCGGCCGCGCCACTCAGGCCCAACGCGATGCGTTCAAACAGTCCAGGGAATGGATGGACGCAGCCATCGACCTGGTGAAACCCGGCGCAACCACAGACCAGATTGCCAAGGTCTGGCCCCGGGCCGAGGAGTTCGGCTTCGAGGACGAAATGGACGCCTTCGGGCTGTAGTTCGGCCATGGGGTCGGTGTCGGCCTTCATGAGCGGCCGATCATCAGCCGTCTGAACTCCCTCGAGACTCCGGTGGAGATCGAGGAAGGAATGTTGTTCGCCCTCGAGACCTACGCTCCGGCCGCCGACGGCCGGTCGGCCGCACGCATCGAGGAGGAACTCGTGGTCACCGCGGACGGGTGTGAGGTCATCACCTTGTTCCCCTGCGATGAGCTGATGGTGGCCAATGCCTACTGACGCCCGCTACGACTACGCACTCAGAGAGCCCCGGCTACCCGAGCCGGTCAATCACCAGCTGGTGCACGCGGACATCGCCCAGGCCGTCCGCCTCGGCATGTACCAAAAGCTCCAGGAGCTCCGACAGTTCGGCAAGCGAGCCCACGACCTGTTTCTGCAGAGCCTGGTGAAGGGCACTACCCACCTCTCGCTGGGCATGGAGGCAATTGCCACCGGGTTCGGGGCGGCGATGCGCCCGGACGACTACACGTTCGCCACCTACCGGGGACATGCCCACGCCCTTTCCCGGGGAATGGACCTCGGGGCGGCCCTCGCCGAACTTCTCGGCCGGTCCAACGGGATACTCGGGGGCAAAGGCGGCTCGATGCACCTCACCGATGTCTCCAAAGGGATGATGGGCTCGTACGCAATCATCGGCGCTCATCTCTGCATCGCAAACGGAGCTGCTTGGTCTGCGCAGATGCGCGGGACCGACCAGGTGGCTGTTGCTTTCTTCGGCGACGGCACCACCAACATCGGCGCGTTCCACGAAGCGCTGAACCTGGCCAAGATCTGGGACCTACCGGTGGTGTTCGTGTGCGAGAACAACCTCTACATGGAATACACCCCGATCGACATCATCACCGCAGTCGCCCACCCCGCCGCCGACCGGGCGTCTGCATACGGCCTGGAATCGATCGTGATCGACGGTAACGACCCCGACGACGTCTATCTCACCGCCCGCAAGGCGATCGGGAGAGCGCGCGACGGGGGCGGTCCCACCCTCATCGAAGCCATCACCTACCGGTCCGGAGGGCACTCCCGCGCCGATCCCGGGAAGTATCGCCCCGAGGACGAGGTGGAAGCCTGGAAGCAGCGAGACCCGATTCCGGTCTACCACGACCGTCTCCTCTCGACAGGAGTCCCCGAGGAGCGTCTTACCGCCATCGAACGCCAGGTCGCAGAAGCAATCGACGCCGCGACCGAGTTTGCCAAGGGCGGTGCCGAACCGTCACCCGGCGTGCTCATGACCGAGGTCTACGCCGACGGAGGATCCCGATGGCGGAACTGAGCTACCGGGAAGCCGTCGCCTACGGGATCGCCCAGGAGATGCGGCGGGACCCGAACCTGGTGATGCTGGGCGAGGACGTGGCTGCCGCCGGCGGCGTGTTCAAGACCACCGTCGGCCTGCTCGATGAGTTCGGGCCAGCCCGGGTCCGTGACACGCCGATCTCCGAGCAAGCGATCCTCGGCGCGGCAATGGGGGCATCGATGACGGGAATTCCCGTCATAGCCGAGATCATGTTCTCCGACTTTCTCGCCGTCTGCTGGGACATGATCGCAAACGAAATCGCCAAGAGCCGTTACATGACTGACGGACAGGTGAGCTTTCCCCTGGTGATTCGTACTGCCAACGGCGGCGGCGCCCGGTTCGGGGCGCAGCACTCACAGAGCGTCGAGAACTGGGCGATGATGATTCCGGGCCTGAAGGTGGTGGCTCCATCGACACCCGAAGATGTCGTCGGGCTGATCGCGGCCTCGATCAGAGACCCCGACCCCGTCATCTTCTTCGAACACAAATCGCTCATGGCCACGAAGGCGAACGTTCCCGACGGCGAGATCATCCACAAGCTCGGCACCGCACGGGTGGTTCGTGAGGGCACCGATGTCACCATCGCCGCGCTCGCACTCATGGTCCCGAGGGCACTCGAGGCTGCCCAGCGGCTCGAGGATTCGGGGGTGTCCGCCGAGGTCATCGATCTCAGGACCCTCGTCCCCCTCGATACGCGGACTGTCCTCGATTCGGTGACGAAGACCGGTCGCTTCTTCACGGTCGAAGAGAACCCCAGACTCTGCGGTTGGGGCGCCGAAGTGGTGTCCATCGTCGGCGAGGAAGTCTTCTGGGACCTCGACGGCCCGAGTATCCGGATCACCACGCCCCACATCCCGCTACCGTCCGCAGCCTCGCTCGAGGATCTGGCCCTCCCTTCGGTGGACCGGATCTACGAGACGGTGAGAAAGAGCGTCGACTGATGGCCACCCGCACACTGCTCCGTGGTGGCTGCGTCCTCACCCTGGCGTCCAAGTCTCCAAACTACACCCAAGCCGACGTCCTCATCGAAGACGACCGGATTGTCGAGGTCGGAGTCGGTCTGCGGGCCCGGGACGCCGAAGTGGTCGATGCCACCGACACCATCGTCATGCCCGGATTCGTCGACTGCCACCGTCATGTTTGGGAGTCACTGTTCCGCAACCGTGGCGGGTCGGAGTCGGTCTCCCCTGCGGTATACGGGCCCCACTTCGGGCCCGATGACGTCTACGCCGCCACACTCGTCGGCCTGCTCGGCGGGGTCGCAGCCGGGATAACCACGGTGGTCGATTGGTTCGAGGCCGGTTCCCGCCCCGACTATGTGGACGCCGCCCTCCAAGCCCACGCCGACTCCGGGCTCAGGTCGGTGCTGGCCTACG
>JBGTNX010000025.1:0-2149 GCA_041742825.1 Acidimicrobiia bacterium
GGTGCTCCGCGAGGAAGGCGAGACGATCGTCCTGGCCGACGCGAAGGGTCAGGAAGTGCGCGTCTCCAAGGCGGATGTGCTGGAGCGGACCACGTCGCCACTGTCGCCGATGCCGGGCAACTTCGCCGAAGTCATGCCGGAGAAAGATTTCCATCAGTTGATGGCTTTCCTGCTCGAACAGCGACAGAAGGCGAAGGAATGACGCCCGGCGGGTGTGGTTCACTCGTCCAGGCCGAGGTCGGCCAGCGAATTCGCCTCCAACAGACCCTCGCCCAACCGCAACAGGTCGTCCTCTCCGGCGGCGTTCAACTTCTCCAGTGTCGGCCCCGGCAAGGGGCCGAACTTCTTCTCCAGAAGAAGCCGTATGAGCCGTCGGTTCCCCTCGACACGGCCCTCGGTTCGCCCCTCGACGCGGCCCTCGGCGCGGCACCGCTCCTCCCACGGGTTCTTCATCTGACGGACTTCTTGCATCTCGTCGGTCTCCTGGATGGCGTCGAATGCTCGGGCCTGTTCCTCGTTCAGAGTGAGATATGCCTCAATCGTCTCGACTAACAGATACTTCCGCAGTTCGTTCGTGCCACTGGACGCCACCCGTCGCATCGCCAACGCTTTCAATTCCGCGCGCCGCTCCGCGGGCAACTTCATCAACGACGCCAGCGCCACGCCGAGCAAATTCTCCCCCTCAAGATAAGTGCCCGGACAGTATAAATGACCACTAATTGTGATGCGTCTGCTACAATAGGAAGATCGTATTCTGTTTTGGGAGCAAAGACAACAGCCCACGGGGAAGATCATGGCACGTCCGGCGGAACGATTCGTGGGAGCACTCACGGAAGAGGAACGGGAACAGTTGAGCCATCTCTGGAAGCACCATCAGAAGTCTCGGGTCCGGATGAGGGCTCATGCGGTACTACTGAGCAGTCAAGGTTTCCCGATCAAGGACCTGTGCGTCATCTTCGAGGTCGGTCGGCCCGCCATCTCGGCTTGGTTGAAGCGATGGCAAGAATCTCGGTTCGACGGCTTCGGGGACGAGGGCCATCCTCGCCGCCCGCCGAAGTTGGATGAAGACGAACGAGCCCTGGCTCGGGAGCTGATCAAGGAATCGCCCCGTCAGCCGAACCGTGTCCTGGATCAGATCGAGCAGCGCACCGGCAAGAGGATCAGTCGGCGGACGTTACGGCGGATCGCTCGGGCGGCCGGGTTGGTCTGGAAGAGGGTGCGACGATCGCTGGCGTTCTGGCGTGATGAAGAGGAGTTCGAGCGTGGCAAAGCAGAAATCGATGACTACCGCAGTCGGCACGCGGACGGAGAGATCGACCTCTACTTTTTCGACGAGTCGTCCTTCAGCATGACGCCGGTGGTGCCCTACGCCTGGCAAGAGCGGGGTGAGACGATCGAGGTTCCTTCGTCGAAGGGCGGTTCGATTCGGACGCTCGGTTTCATGAGCCCCGAAGGCGACCTGGAACCGTATCGCGTGCGAGGGACCGTCAATTCCGAGGTCGTCGGGATGGTCGTCGACGACCTCGCGGCGAAGATCACACGGCCGTGCGTAGTGGTTCCGGATGACGCATCCATCCACACCTCGGAGTTGATCGAAGAGAAACGTGAGCGGTGGGCCGAGCAAGGCGTGACGTTGCATTACTTGCCGCCGTATCGCCCGGAGTTGAACCTGATCGAACGACTCTGGGAGGAGATCAAATATCGTTGGCTTCCGCTGGAAGCTTATCGATCCTTCTCCAATCTAAAAGCCTGCCTGGATGATGTCTTGAGTCGCATCGGTGATGACTTGGTTCTCAGTTTTCCATCAACCTAGTTATAGTCGATTGATATTGTCCGGGCACTTATGACACTGGGCGAGGCGCTGAGGACTGCCCGACAAGCGGCAGGTCTGACTCAAGAGGCGGTCGCTTTCGAGGCGAAGATCGACAGGGCGTACCTGAGCCAACTCGAAAACGACCGCAAATCGCCGACCGTGGAGACGCTGTTCTTGATCTGCCGGGCGCTGAAGGTGCGTGCTTCCGAAATCATCTCGCAGGTCGAAGAAGGTTCCACGGCCACGGATGAGTGATCATCGACAGCAGGTCGGCTCTTGGCCAGTGAGGGACACGCTCGACTGACAATTGGAATCGCACAGCCTGTTGTGAGAGGT